>JALUXP010000040.1 GCA_027013295.1 Sulfurimonas sp. | reverse complement strand
AGACACTCAAAGATATCATCAAAGAACTACAAAAACCTGGATTTGATCCTAGAGAGGAACTACCTCCCATCCCATTTAAAGAGGGAGTTACTAACATAGAGATGCTTCATGAAGGAAGTTTTGTCTCAGGCGTAGTGCGAAACATCGCTGACTTTGGTGCATTTGTGGACATTGGACTTAAAAATGATGGGATGATACATATCTCTAAAATGAGCCAACAAAGGATAAAACATCCTCTTGAAGTGCTCTCTCTCAACCAGTATCTACCCCAGATAGAGGTCGTAAGCATCGACAAAGAAAAAGGCAAGATTGGCTTGAGCCTAGTATGACACAACATTATGTTAAAATTACAAAAATATAACTTAGGATTTTTATGCAAAGACGAGATTTTTTAAAATATTCACTAGTAACTTCGAGCATCTTAATGAGTTCACAAATGAGTGCAAACACTACAAAGAAACCTTTTGATACTCAAGAGGTCTCTAAGATTGCATTTCCAGAGAAAAAACCTCTTATCACCTATTCAAATAGACCACCACTCCTAGAGACACCTCGTAGTGGATTTGTAAATGCCATCACACCAAACGATGAGTTTTTTGTACGCTGGCACATGCCAAAAATCCCTACACACAAATATATCAACGGCTATAGAATCAGTGTAAATGGTGATGTTGATAATCCTCTCTCACTCTCACTCAATGACCTCAAAACAAAGTATGAACAGGTAGAACTCACAGCCGTACTTCAATGTGGCGGAAACTCTCGTTCAGCATTTTCACCTACAACTGTTGGTATCCAATGGGGAAGTGGTGCGATGGGTTGTGCAGTTTGGAAGGGTGTACGACTTAACGACATTCTCAAAAGTGCCAAGATGCACGAAGATGCACAGTGGCTAGGTCTCAATGGTGATGACAAGGCTATCATGGATAAGATTCCATCATTTGCAAGGGAGTTGAACCTTGAGGAGATAAGCGATGAAGTGATTATTGCTTATGAGATGAATGGTGCGGACTTACCATATCTCAATGGCTACCCTGTGCGTTTGATAGTCCCCGGGTATTTTTCAGACTCTTGGGTGAAGATGCTTAGCAACATCACAGTATCGAGTCGATACAAAAATCTTTTCTTTATGGATCATGCTTATAGGATAGCAGATAATGAGTGCGAATGTGAAGAGCCAGATAACTTAGCAACAAAGACAAAGCCTATCACTACCATGGATGTAAAATCTTACATAGGATTTCCATCCAACCATGCCAAAGTAAAAAAAGGCTCAAAACTTCTCGCTCGGGGTGTAGCTTTTGATGAGGGATCTGGTATCAAAGAGGTACTCATCTCTACAGATGGGGCAAAGAGTTGGCAAAGTGCTACACTAGGCAAAGAACTCTCCCCTTATGCCTTTAGAACATTTAGCTTCAACATAGATACATCCAAAAAAGCAAAGGTTACCATCATGGCAAAAGCTATCAACAACAAAGGCGAGGAGCAGCCTTTTGCTAAAAATATCAAGTGGAACCGTGGCGGGTACAAATATAATGGCATAGATAGTGTAACTATCAATGTACTTTAGGGGCTAAAATGAGAACTATACTTTTATTTTTACTACTTACTTTGACGAGTTTATCCGCTGATTATAGACAAGATGTACGCATTCCAAATGTCACATTTCAACTCAAAGTTGATAGAGGATTTCCAGCGATGCAAAGAAACTGCCAATGGTGCCACTCATTTGGATATATCCTCAACCAAGGTCCACAAACAAAAGCTTATTGGAAAAACATAGTTGTAAGAATGCGTGATACATTTAAAGCACCTATCACAAAAGAGGATGCAATTACAGTAACTGAGTATCTTTATAGGAACTATGGGAAGAAGTAACTCAACTTCGACCTATATTTAAGTGCATCATGATTCAATTATCAAATATTTCTAAAAACTTTTCATCACAAGAGCTTTTCTCACATCTTAACTTCAAACTCAATCACGGCAACCGTGTCGGTTTAGTTGGACGCAATGGGAGTGGAAAATCAACACTTTTTAAACTTATTTTAGGGGAGGAGAGTGCTGATGAAGGTGAGATATCTATCCCAAAAAACTACCGTATTGCCACACTCAAACAGCATCTTTCCTTTAGTGAAAAAACACTAAGAGAGGAAGCAGCTCTTGGGCTTACTGAAGAGATGAAGTACGATGTTTACAGAGTGGAAAAAATTCTCTTTGGACTTGGTTTTACACAAGTTGATTTAGACAAAGATCCGCTCTCTTTTTCTGGTGGTTATCAGATACGCATCAACCTTGCAAAGCTTCTTGTGACTGAGCCAAACTTACTGCTTTTAGATGAGCCTACCAACTACCTAGATATCATCTCACTCAGATGGCTCAAAAACTTTTTAAGAGCTTTTGAGGGTGAAGTTATCCTCATCACGCATGATAGAGATTTTATGGACTCTGTTTGTACCCACACCATGGGTCTCGTGCGTAAGAAGATAGAACTTATCCAAGGGGATACTCACAAGTTTTACGCACAACTCAAAGCCAATGATGAACTCCATGCCAAGCAAAAAGTCTCCCAAGATAAAAAAGTCAAAGAACTCGAAGAGTTCATAGCAAAGAATAAAGCAAGAGCATCAACAGCATCTCTCGCCCAATCTAAAGTAAAACAACTCGAAAAAATGGAGCTTTTAGAGGACTTGAACTTTGACTCTACGCTCGAGTTTAACTTCAACTACAAAGAGACTCCCGCAAAGGTTTTACTTGATGTCAAGGATTTAAAATTTGGGTACACCCCAGAGAACATACTTTTTGATAATATCAGCTTTACTTTGCAAAAGGGAGAATGCCTTGGCATCATCGGTAAAAATGGAAAAGGAAAATCTACCCTTTTAAATACTCTCGCAAAAGAGCTTCCCCAACTCTCAGGTGAAGTCAACTACCACACAAGTGCATCTTTTGCTCACTTTGGACAAACAAACATAGCACACCTCTCAGATAAAAACAGTGTTATGGATGAGATATATGTAGGCAATGCAAAACTCTCTGAAGCACAAGTTCGTAGCATTTGTGGAGCGATGATGTTTAGTGGGGATGCAGCTAAGAAAAAGATCTCTTTGCTCTCAGGTGGTGAAAAATCTCGTGTCATGCTAGGGCAAATCATAGCGCGTGAAGTCAATGTCCTCTTTCTTGATGAACCGACCAATCACCTCGATATGGATAGCATTGATGCCCTCAC
>JALUXP010000039.1 GCA_027013295.1 Sulfurimonas sp. | reverse complement strand
CACATCTATATTTACTTTTGCATTGTCTATCTTGAAGATTACGAAGTTTGGGAGGCTACTACTCATATTTAAGCCTCACTTCCCCACTCATAAGCTTAGGTAAAAGTGTATCTCTCATATTTTCAAGAGTTTTGATTTGCTTTGAGTTGTTTTCCATCTTTTGCATGAGAGGAACCATTTGTTCATCCATCACTTTCATTTCATCATCAGTAGGAACAAAACACATAGCATTATCTAAATCTTTTCGTTTAATATGTCCCATTGTTGTTGCATGAGCTTGTGCTATGGCTATAAATCTGTCTAAATGGTATTTACACCATTGATAATAAAACCATTTTGGATAATCTTCAGAAGTGACTTTAAAAAGGTGTTGATTTAAAATACATTTTTCACCATCCCAAATTTTAACAATAAGTGAAGCAGACCAAGCAAATATAACATCGCCACTCTCTATAATATATTCAGGTTTCACATCTGTTGTCGCCCAATCTGAACTATCACTAATTCCACCTTTTAAATCTTTTATTTTTAATACTGGTAATTTATCTACATTGTTTTTAGGTGGAATTTTTTGGCAAGCTAAACCATTTAAAAAATTAGCAATCTCACTTAATGGCTTCTCTTCCCACTCATCCTTAGCCTCTTCAATAAACCATTGTCTAAAAAGTGTTTGTGCTAACTCTTCAAGGGTTTTGTTTTGGCGGTGGAGGAGGTCAATTTTCTCATCAAGGGAGCTTAAAACTTCTGCTATTGCTTTTTGTTCTTTTAGTGGAGGGATATTCCAAAGTGTTTGAGATAAAAATTTCCAATCAGCTCTTGGCATTCTTGTTCCACTTGAAGTAGAATAAGATAAATCAACCAATTCTTGATTTGCAAAAAAATAAAAAATAAAATTTATATCTGATTCTTCTGTTGCATTGATTACCCATATATCAGTTGAACAAATTCCATCAAAATCAGGTTTTACAACTTTTCTAAAATAGGGTCTCAATTTTCCAAATAAAACATCACCTACATTAAAACGATATTTATTACTTGCTACATCATCAGAACTACCAACACCATTTAATCTAAGCTTTGCTTCTTCTATATGTTCAAGCCCTAAGTATGGTAACTTTTCATCACCAACTTTCCAACTATTCTTAACAAGTATAGCGATATCAGAAATTTTAACCTCTCTCCACTCACCCATCAAACATCCCCTTCATAAAGCATATTCATAACGAGCTTTATAATTATTTCTTTTTGGTCAGGGTGTGATTGTGCTACTAAAAGGGCGATGGAGGCTAAGGCATTGTCATTTATCTTTAGCTCACCGTTTGCTTTGTGAAGTATGCCATTTTTATGTAAAAAAAGTACAAACAGATAAGCTCCTATGCGTTTGTTTCCATCATTAAATGGATGTCCTTTGATGACATAATAGAGAAGATTAGCAGCCTTTTGTTCTAGTGATGGTAAAAGGTCAATACCACCAAATGTTTGATAGATATTAAGTAGATTACCTTTAAATTCTCCTGCTTTTTCTTGCCCAAAAAGCTTGGTGGCTTCTCCTTTAGCTATAAGTGCTTTTTTAAGCTCACTTATTGCCTCTTTTGCCTCATCATAATCTAAAATAAACTTTGCATCTTTACTCTCAATCACCTCTTGTAAACTCTGCTCATCATAGCCTTGAAGTAATGCCCAACTTTTGGCATAGTTGCTGATAATCTCAACAAAACCTTTAGCCTCAACTACATTTAGTTGATTGTTTTTTAGACTTTGTTTGATAAGCCCAATAGTTTGGTCTAACTCTTTTAGCTTTTGTTGTTGAAGTCTCTTTTGATTTAGGGCATACCCTTTTATAAGATACTCTTTTAAAATTTTTGTAGCCCATTGTCTAAATTTTATAGCTTTTGAAGAGTTTGTTCTGTAACCAACTGCCAAAACAATATCAAGACTATAAAATTTAACTGGTTTATCAGAATTTGCAATATGCATTTTTTGCATATTGCTTTTTTCATCTACCTCTTTATCTTTAAAAATATTATTAATATGACGAGAAATCACTGATTGATCTTTTTCAAAAAGTTCTACAATTTGCTTTTGATTTAGCCAAATAGTTTCATTATCAAATTCAATTTCTAAACCTAAATCACCATTTTCATAAATAACTATATCACTCATAAACAACCCTTTTCATGTTCTCATTTATCCGTTTATTAAGTTCTTGCTCCTCTTCCATCTGCTCTTGCAACTCTTGTTGAAGCTCATTAAACCTCTCTTTAAAATCAAACTCATCATCAACTTCTTCTAAGCCCACATATCGCCCTGGTGTAAGTACATAGTTTAACTCTTTGACTTCCTCTAAACTTGCACTTTTACAAAACCCTTTTATATCTTCATACTCTTTGTTGTTCTTCCAATTATGATAAACTTTAGCGATGTAGTCCGTATCCTCAGAGCTAAACTCTTTTGTTCTTCTGTTGATAAGCTCACCCATATTTCGAGAGTCTATAAAAAGTATATCTTTAGTAGTTCTTCCTCGCTTCATAAACCATATAGAAGCAGGGATTTGAGTATTTAAAAAGAGTTTTGCAGGTAGGTTCACTATTGCATCTATGAGATTTGCTTCTATAAGGGCTTTTCGTATCTCTCCCTCATTGGAAGTGTTGGAAGTGAGACTTCCTTTTGCTAATACAAATCCTGCTGTTCCAGTTGGTGCTAAATGATAAAGAAAGTGTTGTATCCACCCATAGTTTGCATTTCCCTCTGGTGGCGTTCCGTACTTCCATCTTCCATCATTTCGTAGTAAGTCACCGCTCCAGTCACTTACATTAAAAGGTGGATTTGCGATGATAAAGTCTGCTTTTAAATCTTTGTGGGCATCATTTAAAAAAGAGCCTTCATTGTTCCACTTTACTTGAGAGCTGTCTATTCCGCGAATGGCAAGGTTCATCTTTGCTAGTCGCCATGTGGTTTGGTTTGACTCTTGACCATAGATAGATATATCGTTTATCTTTCCTTGGTGTTCTGTAACAAACTTTTCAGATTGTACAAACATACCACCACTCCCACAACAAGGGTCAAACACTCTACCTTTGTATGGCTCTAGCATTTTTACAAGAAGTTCAACGACACTTTTTGGAGTATAGAACTGCCCACCTTGTTTCCCCTCAGCAAGTGCAAACTCACCTAAAAAGTATTCAAACACATGACCAAGTACATCAGCACTTCTAGCTTTGGCATCTCCAAAAGCTATATTTCCTATAAGGTCTATAAGTCCACCAAGAGATTTACTGTCAAGATTATCTCTTGCAAACACTTTAGGAAGCACACCTTTAAGCGAATTATTCTCT
>JALUXP010000038.1 GCA_027013295.1 Sulfurimonas sp. | reverse complement strand
TCTCTTCATCTTCACTATGACTTTCATTAAAAATAGAAATAGAATTTTTATCTTTGAAAATTAAAGTTGCATCTTCAAAACTAATTTTATGTTTAGATAAATTTTTCTTTGCTTTTGTCGGATCCCATTCAAAATTATAGTTCACTAAATGCCTTAATGTATTTTATATATTGTATCAAAAATAAAATAATCTATGAAATCAGGTCTTATTTGGAGTACAATTTTTTCTAGATTTTTTTGTCGGTAATATTTTCTAATCCATCTTTTTTAGGGTAGAAGAATATATCACCATTCTCTTCAATTTCTAACCTTGCATCAAGTAATGTAATTCCATGATAACCAGTAAGTTTGAAATTATTTGTACTTTGGTCTAGGTAACCAGTTGCTTGAACTGCTTTGATACTATAGTTATTATTTTTTACTAAGTTTAAATATTCTTTATATTCTCCATGTGAAGCTTGAGTTGCATTACCCCATTCTGGACTGTAAACTTTATTTTTATTTTGTTCTTGAAATATTTGAACAACAATGAATTTTTTTTCATGATTTACAAATGCCCAAGACCATTGCATGTTTTTACATTCAAGGTTATGCAACTGTTTTAATTCTTTCCTATTCATAGCGTTCCTTTTGTAATCTAACGGGAGCGCGGGTGAGTAGCGACCGAATATGAAAACTTGTTTTCAGATTTGGTTGTCTGCTCCTCCCACTGGTCATCTGGCGCAATGCGACGGGGGACTAGTGGGTGTTCAACCCTCGTTTTTGTTATATTTTTAGTTATCAAAGTTATATATGCATTCCCAAGTAAAACTTGGGAACGAGCTAGTATTTGAACTTATTTTAATGCTTTTAACTTATGGAAAGTACTTGTAAATTTCTCTTCTATGCTTCACTGTTTCGATAATTATACAATCATTCTCTTTTTTGATTCCAACTCTATAATTACCGAATCTTATTTTGAAATAATTTTTGTAGCCAGTCATTTTTTCAACTTTTCCAATATCACTTAAGCTTGAATAATTTGGTAAATTATCAAAAACAAATTCTTCTATTGTGTTCGCATACTCTGCTGGTAGCTTTGAAAGCTCTTTTAAAAACTTTTTTCTATATTCAACTTCCATACTTTTTAAGAATCTTTTTTTAGTGACTCATATAATGCTCTTGCATCTTTTAAAGATAATTTTTCATCATCTTTATTTTCATCCATAAATTTAAAAAGTGCATAATCTTCTAGTACATCTGTGATTTTTTCATAAGTTTTTATGTCTAATTGAACTGCTATTTTGTGATTGTGATTATCAACTATATAGTTTGGTTGAAGTTGCATAACTTATCCTTTTAGAAAGTGTTTAACTTATTATAGCAAAACTCAAGCGAGTTTTGCATGTGTTTATTTTTTGTTACAAGTGGCAATGTCTAAATTATTAATAGACTTTACTAAATCATCAATCTGTTTTTGTATTGCCTTTTCTTTACTGTTATCTTGGATGACAACTGAACCTGTATTATATGTGCTGACAACACAATCATCAAATTGATGTTTTAATTGTCCATTTGGCTTTTCTTCTTCACAACCATTTTTTATTGATAGTCTTAAAGCTTCAATATTATTACATTTTAAACTCATGTTAATATTCCATAGACCAATCGCCTTGATTTGTCTTAACATCAATTTTTAGTACTTCACATTTTTTTAGTCGTATTTCAAGTTGTTTTCCATAGCTTAGCTCTTTTGGCAATAATTTAACAGCTTTCATTTGACCGTTAACATAAGCTATATCTTCATTACTATATTTGCAGTTACCTTTGTTTACAATAACATTTTGACAATAATGGTATTATTAAAAGTTTAGAGAGAATGCTTTGTAAGTAAGTATGTCTTTTTTGTATTTGCATCTTAACCACTATCACAACTCTCAACCTCTATTTTTTGTTCAACTATATTTGGTGTCATTACACCTTGAACTACTCTTGTGTATCTATCTACAACTACTACAGTTTGAATATCCTCACATTTACACTTCTTACATTTTGGTTTTACTTTTGTATGTTGTGGTTTTATCTCTATGGTCTTGATGTTTGTGAGTTTTTTTAGTCTCTGCACTACTCCATAGTACCTTATACGAAAGAACCTCTTTGGTGGGATGTGGTAGAGAAACCTTTTAATGAACTCATCGCTACTTAATTTCATAACCTTGTGTTTAGAACTATCTTTATAGTCCTTGTATTTGAACCTTATAATGTTATTGTCTATAGAGATTATTCTGGAGTTTGCAATGGCACTTTTATGAGTATACCTCGCCATGTATTCCACTATCTTCGTAGATGTCTGAAACTGTGACTTCATATATATTACCCATTTACGAGATACTAGATTGTCTATATAGTTCTCAAATAACCAAGAGTCTTTGAGTTCATCATGAATCTCTAAGCTACCATCATAATAAGCCTTTTTAACTCTCTTTATAAAAATACCACGAAATACTTTACTCATAGCCTTTACGGGAAACAAGAATTTAGAGTTATATTTAGGTTTAACAAGAGTATCTCCTATAATCCCACCACTTTGCACACAACGAAATGGATATGAGGATGATACACAAGTGTTTGCACCCCAAGGGCATTTCTTTCAGGGCACCCCAACTATGAAGTATGCCAAAGAATGCTAAGTCTATCTTAGGGGTTTTATCTTCAAGAGTAGATTCATCCACATCCCACCATTTTAGATTCTGTGCAAATTGTTTGAGTGTTTGTGATGCTGATTCAAAGAGTATATTGTAAAATATCTTTTGGTTATAGAGTCCTATCTCAAAGAGTTGGTTAGGCAGTGTAAAGACTGTATGATAATAGGGAACATCAAGAGTAGTTTTAAGTCGTTTCTCTATCCAGTCATATCGTTTATCACCTTGACACTTAGGGCAGTTTCTATTGCGACAGGAGTTATAGGCAAACTCTATGTTTTTACAATCATTACACTCTGAAGCATTGTAACCCATAGCAGATGTTCTACACTCTGATATATCTCTTATAGCTTTAAGTTGCATAGAGTTTAGTTTATATCTAGCAATATAATCATTCCCATAGAGCTTGAATATATCTTGCATCTCATATTTAGGTTTATAGTTTTTAGTATCAGTTGATGTAGTTTGAAGTTTACACATAATAGAGTTGTAGCAGATATGTATATTAGTAGTTGAAAATATGTCAAATTGCCATAGAATGTGTGGAAATCTTGCCGTTAGGCTTCATATAACGATTGAAGATAGCCGATAAGTTACCGCTAGGTAACTTATCGGCTCCTCTGTTTTGTTATAAGCTTAATAAACTTCTTTTCTATGAGCAATTCTAATGACTGAGATTAGTAAATAATCATTTTC
>JALUXP010000037.1 GCA_027013295.1 Sulfurimonas sp. | reverse complement strand
CTGAGATATCTTTGATGAGATTGATGATCTCACCAATGGAACTTACACTATCGTTAAGTGAACTTGCACCATTATTTAGGTTCTCTGCTTCTTGTGCTATAAGGCTTATGGACTCATTGATCTTTTCAGAGTCATCCTGAACAGCATCGATGCGTTGAGATGTTTTTTGATTTGTTTCACTCGCCTCTGCTAGTTGTTCAACTGCAGATTCCATAATAGTTCGTGTAAATGTTACACCGCTTTTGTATGATTTTAAAAGCATTTGGATGATCTCTTCTTTTGCTACATCCTCATCAGAATGTGTAGGACTTTGAAGTTCTTCCTCTAGTTGAATATTTGTCCGTTTTAACTCATCTATCTGCTCTTGAAGCTTTCTGTTGTTACTTTCTAATTCTTTTATCTGACCTTGTTCTTTATCACACCCACTAAAAAAACCCATATTATATTACCTTTAATCCAAATTATGTGATAGAAAGCTAAAAACTTTATTGCATAATTTTGGTTTTATTTTTTGATAGAGGTATTTTAGCATAAAATTGTTTTTTTTTGATACTTATTTTTACTATTAAACAACTTTTTGGGAAAGAATACTCATGTGTGAGTTATCATAAGTGCCTTTTTTTATGGACTCAAGAAGGATATCATGAGAGATAGTTGTGTTGTTATAGACTGCTATGATCACTTCATCTCCAGCTTTGAGAAAAGTGCTTTCTCCGTAAGGGGTGTAACTTGTAGAGCCTATAGCTATGATCACTTTAGATGGGTAATTAGCCCCAATGATGTAAGAGAGAATAGGCTCTAGTGGGTCAAAATCCTCTTGTGTATTGATCTGCTTGATCATCCACTCTGTAAGTTGTGTGTAGAAGTAACTATATCCATTTAGTTTTGCATCTTCACCATAGGGATGTATCTCCCCATCTCTAAGTAAGAAGGAAGCGATGGAGAACTTGTCCATAATGCCACCTTGGCTAAACTTGTCTATCTCAAAAAGAGTCTCAGAGATCCCTTTTGAAGATGCTCCCCAGTTTTTTTTATCGCTTATTTTCGTTGCACCTTTAACGCGGATAGAACAATCATTAAAAGCCCCAAAATGAGTAGGCTTTATATTTAGGACTTTGGCATCTTTATATACAATGTCGCAGAGCAGCCCAACCTCAGGTTCTGCTTGAATATTGACATCTTCCTCTGGTAGTTGGATGCTGTATGAATCAAGGGGATAAGTAGTTAATATCTTTCTTGCAGAGGGGATAGGTGCGGGAAGATAAAATGGGAACATCCCCTTTGGTGCAACTTCATCAGCCGTGACAACATCTTTGAAATCTTCAGCTTCCCCAGCTTGGTCAAGATGTAGTGCAAAATTTCCTGCTATCCCAAGTCCTAAATAATCTTTGTACTTTAGCATCTCTAACCTCTTTTTGATGTTTTATGTGCATAATTTGAGTTAAAAGTATATCAAAGAATGTATAATGAAATCTTAAGTAGAGATATTGATAAATATAAAGCACCCTAAAGTAATTATTAATATATATTAATATAGAATATTACATGAAAAAAAATAGCGATTTTAGTATTTTAATTGTTGATGATGAGATACTAAACATCAAAATTGCCTCCGTATATCTCAAAAGAGAGGGTTATAGGGTATTTTATACTACGAATCCTTTGAGTGCACTCAAAAATATCTCACAACAAGATATCAATCTTATACTCCTTGACATAGATATGCCTCAAAAAAATGGTTTTGAAGTCTGTGAGCTACTAAAAAAAGATAAAACAACAAAAGATATTCCTATCATATTTTTAACGGCACAAACAGATATAGAAAATATTTCTCGTGCTTTTAAGGTTGGCGGTGTTGATTATATCTTTAAACCATTCAACCCTATAGAACTCAAAGTAAGAATAAAAACTCATCTTCAAATTGTCTCCTACCTTCAGGAGATAAAAGACAAACAATACAAACTAGCTCTTCATAGCTTTACGGACCCACTCACAAAACTCAACAACTCCTTGTATTTCGATTCTCAACTCATGAACAATATCAATAAAAATCAAAAATTTTGGGTTTTAGTTTTTAAAATAGATAGATTGGATAGAGCAAACCAGCTATATGGTCTTTTTGGAGCTGATGCAATCATAAAAAGTTTTGCACAACTTATAAAAAATGAATCAAAAGAAAATGCCATAGTTGCCAGGCTACATGGTGGCAGCATAGGTGTCATAGTAAACAGTCCAGACAAAAAAGCTATCTTAGACTTCTACAAAGGTGTAGTAACTAGAGCATTTAAAGATGAAAACATAGCTCACAAGATCACTTTTAGTACCATACTATACTACATCAAGCGTGGTTCTATCTCCCTTCCATATGTTTATAAAAAGATTCATAACAATATGTATACACTCCAACAAACTGATGAACATAAATACCTCATCATTCAATAAACTTGACATTTCTTTAAAGATTATTGTAAAATGCCCTCATTGAAAGATATACCATATCTTGTCCAAATCTTCCCCCCTGCAAAAATCCAAAAACTAAGGCAGAATTCTAATGAGTGAAACAACTTCACAAAAACCTCGCAACAACAACCGTAGCAACAATGCAAATCGTAACAACTCAAAAGGTCGCTCCCATAAACCAGCAAAAGGCACAAGTGTAGATGAGCTTCGTGCCAAGAGCATAGAGGAGTTAGTCTCTATCGCTGAAGATCTCAACATAGAACATCCTCAAGAGCTTAAACGCCAAGATGTTATATTTGAAATTCTTAAAGCTCAAACTGAACAGGGTGGATACATCCTCTTTAGTGGCATCTTAGAGATAATGCAAGATGGATATGGCTTTATCCGTTCTATAGATAAAAGTTTCAATGAGTCTATCAATGATGCATATGTATCTAACACGCAAATCAAAAGATTTGCACTTCGTAATGGGGATGTGGTAACAGGTCAAGTTCGTCCCCCTAAAGAGCAAGAACGTTATTATGCTCTTATCAAGATAGAAGCGGTCAATTCCCTCCCCCCCGAAGAGTCTAAGAAACGACCTCTTTTTGAAAACCTTACACCTCTTTATGCACTTGATCAAATCAAATTAGAATATAGAGAAAAAGGTCTTGCTGGTCGTATGATGGATCTTTTTGCTCCTATAGGTAAGGGGCAAAGGGGACTTATTGTTGCACCTCCGAGAAGTGGTAAAACAGAACTACTCAAAGAGATAGCACATGGTATCACAGCAAACCATGCTGAAATAGATTTGATAGTACTTCTTGTAGATGAGCGTCCTGAAGAGGTTACAGACATGGAAAGAAGTGTTAAAGGTGAAGTGTATAGCTCTACTTTTGATATGCCTGCAAAAAATCATGTTAAAGTAGCAGAGATGGTGATAGAAAAAGCAAAAAGACGCGTAGAGTTAGGAAAAGATGTTGTTATCCTTTTGGATTCTATTACTCGTCTTGCTCGTGCCTACAATACCGCTACGCCATCATCTGGCAAGGTACTCTCTGGGGGAGTTGATGCAAATGCTCTTCATCGTCCAAAACGCTTCTTTGGAGCTGCAAGGAACATAGAAAATGGTGGGTCTTTGACTATCATAGCAACAGCACTTATTGATACTGGAAGTCGTATGGATGAAGTGATCTTTGAAGAGTTCAAAGGGACAGGAAACAGTGAAGTAGTCCTTGATAGAAAGATAGCAGATAGACGCATCTACCCTGCCATAGATGTCCTCAAATCTGGAACAAGAAAAGATGAACTTCTTATCGGTCCAGATACACTCCAAAAAGTCTTCATCCTCCGCTCCATGATGAATAAACAAGACAATGAGATAGAGGCACTCAAATTTATCTACACAACTATGGGTAAGAAAACTACTAACGAAGAATTTCTTGAAAGTATGAATACCCAATAATTATGAAAATCGGTGTTTTTGATAGTGGGATTGGTGGATTAAGTGTTGTAAAGTCGCTCTTAGAGCATCAACTTTTTGAGGAGATCATCTACTTCGGCGATACTGCTCGAGTCCCTTACGGAACTAAAGATAAAAACACCATTATCCGCTATGGCATCGAGGCTATAGAGTTTTTCAAAAACTTTGAACTTGACCTTATCATAGTTGCTTGTAACACAGTCAGTGCTTATGCCTTAGATGAGATGCGAGACTCGGCAACCTGCCCTGTTGTTGGGGTAGTTGAAGCTGGAATATTAGCTTGTTCTAACTCTTTGGATAAAAAAAACTCCAACATCCTCATCATAGGAACTCACGCGACTATAGACTCTCGTGCTTATGAACTAGGTCTCAAAACAAATAATTTTACTACTATCACTTCCAAAGCTACCTCACTTTTTGTCCCCTTAGTTGAGGAGGAAATTTACGAAGGTGCTATTGTAGATGCCTCGTTGCAATACTATTTCAAAGATATCGACAGAGAGGTAGATGCTCTCATACTAGGATGTACACATTTCCCGCTCCTCTCAGATGCACTCCAAAAATATTTTGGTGATAAAACAAAACTTATCCACTCAGGAGAGGCAATAGTAGAGCATCTGCAAAAACAATTTGATTTTACAAAAAGATACAATAATCCAAATATAAAATTTTTCGCTTCAGAAAATCCTGATGCACTGAAAAAAGTTGCTAAAAAATGGCTCGATATTTGACAATGTATTACCATATTGAAACAATTATAAGAAAATTTAACACGATACATGATAAAATCATTCTAATCAAATTTGGAGAGATGCAGTGAAAGAAAGTTCTGAAGTATTAGCAAGAAAATACAGACCCACAAACTTTGATGAGCTTATAGGTCAAGAGACTATCGCTCAGACTCTTTCTCTAGCCTTAGATACAAATAGGCTCTCTCATGCCTATCTCTTTTCAGGTCTTAGAGGAAGTGGAAAAACTTCGACTGCTCGTATCTTTGCTAAAGCACTTAACTGTGAGAAGGGACTTTCCCATCAGCCTTGTGGTGTGTGTTCCAACTGCATCAATGCACTTGAGAATCGTCATGTTGATATCATAGAGATGGATGCTGCAAGTTCAAGAAAGATAGATGATATCCGTGACCTCATAGAACAAACAAAATACAAACCAGCTACAGCTAGATATAAGATATTTATCATTGATGAAGTACATATGCTTACAAAAGAAGCATTTAATGCACTTCTAAAAACTTTAGAAGAGCCTCCAGCGTATGTAAAGTTTATCTTAGCAACAACAGACCCACTTAAATTGCCTGCTACCATTTTAAGTCGAACACAACATTTTCGATTTAAAAGCATAGCTCTTGGTAAAGTCATAGACCATTTAGCCCACATTCTTAACCTAGAAAATATCCAATACGAGATGGATGCACTCGAAATTTTAGCACGGAGTGGCGGTGGAAGCTTAAGAGATACCTTAACCCTCCTTGATCAAGCCATCATATACTCAAATAACTTTGTCAATGTAAGTACCGTTACAGATATGCTTGGTCTTGTTGATCCTCAATTTATTGCACAAATTTTTAATGCTGTTTTTGCAAAAGATTATGCAAAAGTTGTTGAGTTCACTAAAATACTTGATGATTATGAGAGTGAAATGGTTGTTGATGAACTGATCGCCTACATCAAAGAACGCATGTACGCAAACGATGCTCTCTTTTCTACTCTTGTTATTGATAGATTTTTTAGAATCCTTAGTGAATCAAAATCACTTTTTGCAATCAATGCAGATGGATCTTTTGTACTGAGCCTTATATTTTTTAAAATGATCGAAGCTCTGCGTATTAAAGAGATAGATGTGATGATAGAATCACTTCAAAAAGAGATAGATAGACCAGATTTAGGTGCTATAGATCTTAAGATACAAAAACAGATGCTTGAGCCAAGACCTGAACAGACAACACCAATAGTCGATATACCAGAAGACAAACCAGAAGTAATTACGCCCACAGTTAAAGACCCCAACCTTAAAAAGTTTCAAAATCTAATAGACAATATAAAAGATCGAAGCGTTGAGTTAGGCAAATGTTTTGAAAATTCTATAAAGTTTATCTCCTATGAAAACGAACAACTCACATGGCAAAGCTGTACAAATCCTGAGTGTAAAGATGCTCTAACCCATGGTTTTTCAGTCATCAAACAACTTGTAAGAGAAGAGTTTGGGTTTGAAACAAAGATCAAGCATATCCCTTGTAAAAAAAAAGTGAGCTTTGAACAACCTACCATGAGAGAACCACAAAGTACCTCTATGGTTGAAGATGCAGAGATAGGAGGTAGTGCTTCTTGCGTTACAAACTGTGAGGTGCCAGACAACACAAAAGAGATAGATAGTAAAGATATACAAAATGAACCAATGGTTGCTAAAGCGATAGAACTTTTTGAGGCAAATAAGATAACAATACAATCAAAAATTTAGTTATTTGTTTAATCTTTTAATGACATTTTTAAGAAATAAAGAGATTTGAAGAAACTCTGCATAGTGTTTAATATTGATGCTACTCGTATATTTTTTGTGCGAGATATCTAAGATATACTCGCTTAACTCTTCCACATCTTCAATCAGTTCATCATTTTGTTTTTTTAGTAGATAAAAGATGGTAAAATTCAACAAAAATAAACTACTCCCTAAAACAAAAAAAACAACACTTAAACTTGCAGTATCTTCAACAAGAGGTTTTAAAAACATATAAGATACATATAAAAGTATAAATATACTGACTAAAATTCCTAGAAGATATTTGAGTTTAACTTGTTCTTTAATCTCTTTCAATTTTCCACCTTATAGCCAACACCAAATACATTTTGTATCGTATCTGTTGGCAATTTTTTTCGTAAATTTTTAATAATAGTTTTGAGAGCATCTATCTTTTCGTACTCATTTTCATACCAAACTTCCATGATAATATCTTCATAAGTTAAAGTTTTATTAGTGTTTTCAAAGAGCAGAGAGAGGGTTTTTCTTTCCTTGTTTGTCAGCAAGATAGGTTCATCTTCTTGAAGCAGTTCTTGTGTCGTAAAGTCCCAAAAGTAGGATTCTTTTAAAATAAGTACCTCTTTAGACACAACATCAAAATTTGAGAGTTCAGAGATCGCCAAATCAAGAGCATTTTTAAGGGATGTACGGTTTACTGGTTTTACAAGATACTTTGTTAGCTTCAAAGATGTCGCCTCAAGCAGATACTTTTGTTCAGTATGTGCAGTCAACATGATAGCTTTTACAGAATGGTCACTCTCTCGTATTTTAGCAAGAAGCTCCAATCCATTTTGTTTTGGTATGTTTAGATCAACAATAAGGATATGGGGCTTTTTCTCCTTATAAATCTGATACGCTTTTTGACCATCTTCGGCTTCATATACATTTGCAAAATACCTCTTGAGATATTGCACATAATTTTTTCGGATAGCCTCTTCATCTTCGACAAATAAAATATCAAATTTTTTTACCCTATTACTCATTAGATATCCTTTGGATTATTTCAAAACAAGCACCATCTGCAGTATTTTTCACATTGAGCTCACCGTTTAAACTCTCCTCAACTATGAGGCGTGAGATATACAGACCTAGCCCTGTACCCTGAGACTTATACTTTGTAGTAAAATAGGGATCAAATATATTTTCTATCAAAGTTGCATCTATCCCACCCCCATTGTCGCAAATGGTTATAGAAATGCTCTCATTAATTTTTTTTGAATTTATAGTTATTTTAGCATTTTTAATCTTATTTTGCATGAGAACATCTTTGGCATTGTTTAAAATAGCGACTATCACTTGTTGCAACTCACTAGGGTAGCCTATACATCTCAGAGTATTATTGAGATTTGTCTCAACCTCTATATTGTTGTATTTTAAATTTCCTTTTAAGATGTAGATTGAACGCTGCAGTAACTCATGCATCATAAAAGCTTTTTTCTCTTTATTTGGCTCAAAAAAGTTTTTAAAATCATCTATGGTTTTTGACATATACTCTGTTTGAGATTCTATTTCCAAAAGTTTTTCTTCGATATCTATACTTTTAACACCCTTATCAAAAAGCATATCATCGACCAACAATACGGCAGAGTTTATCTGCGAAAGTGGTTGTCGCCACTGATGTGCTATATTTTCTATCATCTCACGCATCGATACAAATTTAGCTCTTTGGGAGAGTAACTTGTCTTTTTCTTTTAATTTTTGTGCTGCTAATTCAAGCAAGTTTTGTGAAATGATTTTTTCTTTTTCAAGTAAATAGTTTTTTTTTAGCTCTAAGACTATCATGAGAAATATCATAACCAAAAGCTCTAAAAAGATCTCATAATGAGTCATTCCAAACACCAAAGAAAGATATACAATCAAACTTGAAAGCAACACTCCAAAGAAAATATTTTTTAAATTTCTTTTCATAGTCATATTTTATCAAAATATTCAAAGATTTTATAAGCAAAATTGATTTATAATGGGGAAAAAGAAACTTTAAGAGGAATTAGGTATGTTTGTTGCATCGTATAACACCTATATACATACAAGTAGCAACGATAAAACTTCTAAAATAAAAGAGAGCAAAGAAGCACAAACTTCGGACAGTTTTGCTACAAGATTTTTAAATAAACCTGCATTACCAAACACTCGTTCTTACACAACTCCTATAAACTATCTGCAAAATCCCAACACATTTAATAACAAGCAAAAACTACAACCAGATTTAGCCTTAAAACAAGGTTTACTTCATGCAAATATATTTAACACTTCGATTACTATCAAAAATGCAAAGACAGCCTACACAGCAAACTCGACAATGTTTTCTATAGTACCCAAACCAAAGCAAGTCTCAGGACAAGTAACACCTACAAGGAATCCACAATCAGCGATCAACACCTACTTAGCAAACGACAAATACTACCAAATAACCGCTTAGTCTTCTATCCAAGCTTCAGTTTTTATCACCCTCGCATCATCAAATATTTTTAGTTTATACGCACTCATACAATTTCCTTCACTTAAGTCCATGACAGCTATTTGCATAATTTTTTTACATTTTTTAGGGATGTCAAAATGCCCTTTCATCCCAGTTAAGAACTGCTTTAGAGGAACTTTTGCATCCATACCAATCACATTGTCCCTGCAACCTGTAAGCCCCATATCACTTAAGTATGCAGTCCCATTTACAATCTGAAAATCATCACTTGAGATATGGGTATGTGTCCCTATGATAGCACTCACTTTGCCTTGAAGCAACATCATCATACCACGCTTTTCACTACTTGCTTCTGCATGAAAATCTATAAATATATTGCCGATACCCTCTTCGTGAAGAGCATCAACTGTCTCTTGAGCACATCGAAAAGCATTATCACTCATAGGCATAGCATAAAAGCCCATTAAGTTAAGGACAGCTAACTTCTCACCGTTAATCTCATAAACCTTACACCCAGTCCCATCTACACCATCAGGATAGTTATGTGGACGGAGTATCTCATGCGTGTCAAAAAGGGCAACAACCTCTTTTTTATCCCAAGAGTGATTGCCCCCAGTCATCACATCTACTCCAAAACCTAAAAGCTCATTCGCATTTTTAGTTGTCAGCCCAAAACCATGCGATGCATTTTCATAGTTTGCTATCACAAAATCAATTTTTTCTTCTTTTTTTATTCTTAGTAGATGCTCTTTAAGCATATCACGCCCAGGGCGTCCAACAATATCACCTATAAATGCTATTCTCATATCTGTTCTTGTAATTTATTTTTAAAAGTATATCCTATTTATCACTTTTCTAAAGATTTTTTTTCGGTTTGAGTCCTAGAGCTTTCATGTTTTGAGCCCTTTTTATCACATTGCCCCGACCAGTCTTGAGTCTGTTCATCGCTGTGTCATAGGAGTCTTTGGTTTTATCTATAAGCGAGCCGATCTTTTCCATCTCCTCCACAAAACCAACAAGTTTTTCATACATCGCTTCTGCTTCATCGGCGATTTTTTGTGCATTGTCTTGTTGGTGTTGTGTCCGCCAAATGTGTTCTATGGTTCTCAGGGTCACAAGGAGAGTTGAAGGAGAGACCACAAGAATATTGCTCTCATATGCCCGTTTAAAAAACTCGCCATCTTGTTCAAGAGCTAAGAGAAAAGCACCTTCTATAGGCATAAAAAGCAGAACGAAATCAAGAGTATTGACACCCTCTAATTTCTCGTACTGTTTTAAACTCAACTCTTTAATATGGTTTTTGATACTAAGTATATGTTCTTTTAATGCCACCTCTTTAGCAAAAGCATCTTCTTCATTGACAAACTTTTCATAAGCAGTCAGTGAAACTTTGGAGTCGATGATGATATCCCTACCCTCAGGGAGATGCACAACAACATCTGGAAGGTAGCGTTTACCCTCATCCGACTTGAGATTAACCTGAAGTTCATACTCCCTACCCTCACTCAGTCCCGAGTCTTCTAAGATGCGTTCTAAAACTATCTCACCCCAATTCCCCTGAGTTTTGTTTTCCCCTTTGAGTGCATTTGTAAGGTTAAGTGCATCATTAGAGAGTTGTTCATTCATCTGTTTGAGTCTTGAGAGTTCATCTTTTAAGAGTGTTCTATCTTTTAACTCCTGTGTAAACTGCTCTCTTGATTGGTTTGAGAAGTTTGTTATTTGTTCACGGAAAGGTTTTAAAAGATGCTCAAACTGCTCTTTTGAAGTTGTATTGAACTGTTTAGATTTATCTTCAAAGATTTGGTTTGCAAGGTTTTTAAACTCTATAGAGAGAGACTCTTTTGCACTTTGCAGTGCATCAAGTTTTTCTTGTGAGTTTTTACTCTCTTCATCATACTTCGTAGTAAGTATTGCGTATTCTATCTCCATGTTTTTTAAATCTACATTTTGTTTAAAAAGCAGATAAATCAAAATGGTTATAAATACAGACAAAACCCCAATAAGCACTAAATACAAATCCACTACAAACCTTTTTTATCTAATTTTAATGCTCAACTTTACACAATTTAAACTTAAATAAATACACGATAGATGCACTTCAAGATATTTTGTAGATAATTTGGGTATAATTCGCCAAATATTTCTAGGGGACGGTGTTAGTCCAAGAGTTAAGTAGCTTATACGCTCACTTGCGTCATCCCCTCAACAAAGGTAAATGATGCAAGAAAATGCACAAGAAAACGCTCAAAAAACAGAGGAAGAAGTTACTATAACTTTCAACGACTTAGGTCTCAACAAAGATCTACTCCAAGCAGTAAAACAGGCAGGTTTCGTTACACCAAGTCCTATCCAAGCTCAGGCTATCCCACTAGTTCTCTCTGGCCGAGATATGGTTGGTCAGGCACATACTGGTACTGGTAAAACAGCAGCTTTTGGTCTTCCTGCACTGAACAACATTAAGCATGATGGTAGCGTAGGACTTTTAGTTATCACACCTACTCGCGAACTTGCTACTCAAGTTTCAGATGAAATTTTTAAGTATGGTCGTAACATGGGTGCTAGAACAGTAACCGTCTATGGGGGTAGCTCTTATAAGCGTCAACTTGACCTTATCAACCGTGGAGCGTCTGTTGTTGTTGCAACACCAGGTCGTCTTTTAGACATCCTTAAACGCGGAATGCTTAAAGATTTTGCACCATCAATTGTAGTTCTGGATGAAGCTGATGAGATGCTTGACATGGGCTTTTTAGATGATATCAATGAAATCTTTTCATATTTACCATCAAACCGTCAAACACTACTCTTTTCAGCAACTATGCCAAAACCTATCAAACTCCTTGCAGAACGCATTCTTGATAATCCAGAATTTATCTCTATCACCAAAGGTGAAACAACAAACACTGATATTACTCAAGAGTATTATGTTATCGAAGAGTCTGAAAGGGATGATGCTGTTATCCGTTTGATGGATGCTGATCTTACAGGTAAAGCAGTTGTATTTTGTAGAACAAAATCAGAGGTTGATCGTCTTTCAAATGTCCTCTCAAATGCTGGCTACCTTGCAAATGGTCTTCACGGAGATATGGAACAACGCCAACGCGAAACAGTGATCAAAGGTTTCAAAGAAAACTCAGTGAAAGTTCTCGTAGCAACTGATGTTGCTGCCCGTGGTATCCATGTAAATAACATCTCACATGTTTTTAACTACCATATCCCTTTTGATCCTGAGTCTTATGTTCACCGTATTGGTAGAACTGGTCGCGCTGGAACTAAAGGTACAGCTATCACTCTTGTCACACCTATGGAGTTTAAAGAGCTTCAGCGTATCAAAAGCAAGGTTGGAACATCTATGAACCATGCGTTTGTGCCAAGTAAAAATGACCTGCGTGCAAATAATCTAAAAGTTATTGTAAAAAATATAGAGGAGCAAAAAATCTATGATGAAGCACATAAAATCTTAGATATGCTCAAAGAAGATATAGATGAAGAACAAATCATGTATAAACTCATCTCTACACTACTTGACAGACAGAGCATCAAAGGTCCAAGTGAGATTGGTATCCCAGCTGATAGAATCGAAGCTATCTTAGAGCGTGCAATGAAGCGTGGCAATGGCGGTGGTGGTCGAGGTCGTGGTCGAGGTGGATACAGAGGAAATCGTAACCGCAGTGGTGGTGGCGGTGGCAATGGTGGTGGCGGTGGCAATGGTGGTGGCTATCGTGGAAACCGTGATGGTGGAAGTCGTGATGGTGGTGGCAACCGCAACAGAAGTGGTGGCGGAAGAAATCGCAATAGAGACTAAATCCGTTTGGCTTTGAGCGTATCGAACTCTTTTCAAATAAATTTTAGATAAGTGCCTGACCATCGTAAATCTCAAGAGCATTAAACATCGCTAAAAACTGGTCACGCACAGTGGCATTTGCACTCGCGATGATGTAGCCCTTGTGTTTTACAGGGTCGATGTTGTTTCCTTGTAAATCTGTTACAAATCCACCACTATTTCGTATGATAAGTATCGCTGCTGAGAGATCCCAAGCATTTGAGAAACCATCAAAGTGAGCGATGTAGTTAGAAAATGCCCCTTTTGCAACCATACACATAGAATAAGTAATGCTTCCTCCGATGGATACAAGTTTTTTTACCTTGTTTTCTTTAAAAAGAAGATTAAGATTTTTGACAATAGGATGCTCTCTCTCAGGTTTAAAGTTTACAACAGTGACACCATCATTTTGTCTTAAAGGAAGTTCTAGTAAACCTATGTGGGACTTTGAACCTTTCTCTGTATGAAAAAACTCATCAGTAAATGGGTTGAAGACTATAGCTAAAGTAACCTCACCACCATCTATCAAAGAGAGATTGATGGCAGATGTGTTTTCATGTGTGATAAATGACCAAGTTCCATCTATGGGGTCTATGGCCCAGTAAGGTTTTGTTGTGTCTATATCATGGTTATCCTCTTCCCCTATCACTTGGATCTCAAAGTTGTCATGGAGTCTTTTGGTGATATAGCTTTGGATTTGGGTGTCGATATCTGTGACAGGGGTATTGTCATCTTTAAATGAAAAGCCAAAAGAGTTTGTAGCTCTCGCTTCTTTGATGATTTTACCAGCTTCGGAGATGATTTGTTTTGCAATAATGAGATATATGTTTGTCATTGGATTTACCTTTATTGCAAGAAATTATACACAAACTAAGCTAAATTGTAGGATAATTGCCAAGATAAATAAGTGGGATTGGTATTAGGAGGTATAGTCTTGAAGAGTCAGTAAAAGACTATACATGGAGAATCGATGTAGTAATTATATAGGATTATTGTTACAGAATTGTTAATTATAAATTAGTAAATTTTAGTTAATATTACTTTAATATTTAAAAAGGCTTAAAATGAAAAAATGTAACTCACTAAAAGATGTAAGGCAAGAGATAGATAAGATAGATGATGCACTTGTAGAGCTTATAGCAAAAAGAAGTCACTATATCCATCAGGCTGCAAAGTTTAAAAATAGTGTAGATGAGGTTAAGGCGACTGAGCGAGTAGAATTTATCAAAGATAAAGTGCGTGCTCGTGCAATAGAACTTGATGTCTCACCAAATATGATTTCAGAACTTTTTACGAAGATGATCAATGAGATGGTAGAAGATGAGATAGCACAATTTAGAGATACTAGCGGATTCTGATATAATTGCAAAAAAAGATAAAGGTGTAAGTACAATGATAACATTTAGTGAGATGCTACTAAAACTACAGGAATTTTGGATGAAGCAAGGTTGTAACATAGTCCAACCTTACGATATACCAGCAGGAGCAGGAACTTTTCATCCAGCTACATTTTTGCGTTCACTTGACTCTACACCTTGGGCTACTGCTTATGTAGCACCATCTCGTCGCCCTACTGATGGTCGTTATGGAGAAAATCCAAATCGTTTAGGCTCATACTATCAGTTTCAAGCACTCATCAAGCCCTCTCCAGATAACATTCAAGAGTTATATCTTAAGTCTTTAGAGTACCTTGGTCTTGATGTAAAAAACCATGATATCCGTTTTGTTGAAGACAACTGGGAGTCCCCAACACTTGGTGCATGGGGTCTTGGTTGGGAAGTTTGGCTCAATGGCATGGAGGTAACGCAGTTTACTTACTTTCAACAGGTTGGCGGTATCGAGTGTAGTCCTGTGGCAGTAGAGATCACCTATGGAACTGAGCGACTTGCTATGTACCTTCAAGGTGTGGATAACATTTTTGACATAGTATGGGGTGAAAATGAGTTTGGCAAAACTTACTATAGAGATGTCCATAAAGAGAGTGAGATAGAGTTTTCTAAGTATAATTTTGAAGTAGCAGATACCCAGATGCTCTTTGCTGATTTTAATGCAAAATGTGAAGAATGTTTGCGTACTCTTGAAGCTGGGCTTCCATTACCAGCCTATGACTTATGTATGATGGCATCAAACACTTTTAATATCTTAGATGCAAGAAAAGCGATAAGTCAAACAGAGCGTCAAAACTATATGCTTAAGATCCGTGAACTTTCAAAAGGTTGTGCCCAACTTTATAAGGCTCAAGAGTCAGACCGACTAGAGCGTGTAAAAGCTTAAGTATTATAAAAACATGTCAATTTGACATATTTTTGCGATTTTTCAATGCTTTTATGTAAAATACTTTAAACACAATAAGGATTATGATATGACGCAAATAATGTATCCAAATAAAGCAGAGACTAAGAGCCCTTTGAGGATTATTGATTTATTTGCTGGTATCGGCGGTATTAGAACTGGATTTGAAAAAGTATATAAAGAAGATTGTGAAGTTGTTTTTGCTTCTGAGATAGATGAAAATGCAAAGAAAACATATTATTTGAATTATAATGAAATGCCACATGGCGACATTACAACAATAGATGAAAAAGAGATTCCACCGCATGATATTATTCTAGCAGGTTTTCCTTGTCAGGCATTTAGTGTTGCAGGATATAGAAAAGGCTTTGAAGATACTAGAGGGACACTTTTTTTTGATGTGGCAAGAATTGCAGCCTATCATAAGCCTAAAGTATTATTTTTAGAAAATGTAAAAGGTTTTGTTGGACACGATAATGGCAATACTTTTAAAGTTGTAATGCAAACATTAAAAAATTTAGGGTATAAAGTATTTAGCGAAGTTTTAAATTCAAAAGATTTTGGAGTCGCTCAAAATAGAGAAAGAATCTATATAGTAGCTTTTCTAGACAAAAGTATAGATTTTAAATTTCCAAAAAAACAAAAATTAAATAAAACAATTCATCATTTTTTAGAAGAAAATATAGATGATAGTTTCTATTATAACAACAAACCATTATATGAAAAAATTAAAACAGATGTTAAGTCTAAAGATACTCTTTACCAATGGCGTAGGCAATATGTGAGAGAAAATAAAAATAATGTTTGCCCAACCTTAACAGCAAACATGGGTACAGGTGGACATAATGTGCCTATTTTAAAAGATGATAAAGGGATAAGAAAATTAACCCCTAGAGAGTGTGCAAATTTTCAGGGTTTTACACACAAACTCAAATTTCCTAAAGATTTAGCCTTGTCTCATCAGTATAAACAAGTAGGAAATTCAGTTACAGTTTCTGTCATAGAATCAATCGCTAAAGAGATTAGAAATGTTTTATAACAATCAGGGTAATACGAAAAAAAACTATTATGAAGATTCATTAAAAATTATAGGCAGTTTATCAAATTTATTTTCTGATTCAAAAGTCCCATACTTATATTATAGAATAGCAGAAAAAATATTTTGCAATTCATTTTTAGCTAAAGATTTATCAAGAGGTGATGTTGCTTTAGACGCAGTAAAAGGTAATATTGGGATAGGTTTAAAAACATTTTTGGAAGGTAATAGTAAATCTTTTCAGAAAATTGCAGAATTTAATAAAGATAAATTTTTATATGAAAACAAAAGTCCAAAAAAGTTAATAGAAATAGTATCTAAGCTTCGAAATGAACGAATAAAGTTTACTGAAAATTTATATGGAGTTAGTGACTCTATCTATCATTGTGTAGTAAGGAGTGAAAACTCTTTTAAGATACATGAAGAGGTTATGAACTATATAGATATAACCAATATAAATAATGTCAAAAAAGTAAAAAATACAATAAAATTTAATGATGGATTACATGATTACTCTTTTAATATCTCTAAAAGTACACTAACAAAAAGATTTTATACTGGCAATCCATTATATGAATTTGATGTAGAAGTTTTATCAAACCCCCTTGAAGATTTGAGAAAATGTATCTTACAAAATGATTTACAATATAATTCAATTAGTAAAATAATTCAAACAGTTTATCTACCATTATATGGTAGAGGTAAGATTGTTTATGAGAGAAGCGGACTGAATCAATGGAACGCTAATGGGAGGCAAAGAGATGATAACGAAGTTTATATCCCAATTCCAGCAAAAGTACATCAAAAATCGCCAGATTTTTTTCCTAAGAGGGAAACCCCATTTAATTTAAAATTACCAAATGGTGATGTGTTACAAGTTAAGGTATGCCAAGATGGAAATAAGGCATTAATGTCGTTTTCCAATAAAGAATTAGGGAGATGGCTACTGCGAGATGTTCTAGAATTAGAAGATGGTGAACTTTTAACATACCAAAAACTACAGACAGTAGGGATAGACTCTGTAAGAATAGATAAGATAAATGACAAAAACTATGAAATAAATTTTGCATCTTTGGATAGTTATGAAAATTATTTACAAAGTAATTAAGTATTGAACACAACTCTCATAGGTCAAATAGATAGAATCCTTTTTGAGAGTGAAGATTTCTTTATAGCAGTATTAAAAACTGGTGAAAAAATATCAGGCTCATATGTGCAAACAAGCATCTCTACTCTTAAAGGCTCTGCAGTCACGCTCAATGGTTACTGGGATGAGCATAAGAAATATGGTAAAACTTTTAAGTTTGACCACCTCAAGGTCAACCAAAATCCACTTTTTTTCTTTTTAAACAAGATTATCAAAGGTTTTACAAAAAAATTATCAGCTGAGTTGATAGAGAAGTTTGGGCAAGAGGGTCTCATAGATATTTTAGATAACGATATTGAGCGACTCCTAGAGTTTGATGGCATCAAAGAAAAAAGGCTTAAAAAGATTCAAGAGAGTTGGAAGAGATTTCACTCTATGCGAAAACTTGGTGAGTTTCTTACCCCTTATGAAGTAACACCAGCCCTTCTTACCACCATCTCAACAGCGATGAAAGATGTAGATGAACCTTGCACAAAGATAAAGAACAATCCCTATATCCTCACAGCTATCAACAACATAGGTTTTAAGCGTGCTGATGAGTTAGCTTTGAAGATGGATATGGAACTTGATGATGAGAGGCGTATAGGTTCTGCTATGGATTATGTCCTGCTGAACTATTGTGAACAACAGGGTAACTCTTGTTTAGCTAAAGGGATACTCTTTGATGCTCTTGATGAACTGTTGGGTTTTATGGGAAGAGTAAAACTCTATGAAGCAGCTTTAGTTGAGAGAGTGACAGAGGGTTCTATTGTCCTGATGAAAAATGAGCGAGTATCTCCTGCTCGGCTCTATGATGCAGAGAAGTTTTTGTATGATGAGCTTACGAGGCGTTCAAAACTTGATAGCGGAGGGTTTGTAAAAGACTTAGATGCATTTTTAAGTAAGAGTG
>JALUXP010000036.1 GCA_027013295.1 Sulfurimonas sp. | reverse complement strand
TCAGAGTTTTCCGAAGTTTACAGACTCATTTCGTTTATTATAAGCATATACTTCTGTGATACCAGCTGACTTTTTACCCACTCTAAAGCGTTTAAGTTTTTTATCCTCATCTTTGTATGTTATGGAATAACTGATATCTCCATCAGCAAGCTTATTTAGATAAACACCAGTATATACTTTGCTTTTTTTTCTGCTCATATTCCCTCTACTTTTGTTCCTATTATTATATACCTTTTTATATTTGTATTTTATAAAAAGTTCATCTATAAAAATATAGTTTCAAAAAATCAACAAATATACACCCACAGTTTATAAATTTACAAAATCACAAACTATTTATATCTATAAGTTCTAAAATATGCTAAAATGTAAACTATGAGTTTAGAAAAAGAAACAAAACTGAAACTATTATATCAATTGTTGCCAGAAGGTGTTGTCATTCCAAGTAGTTGGTTGATTTCAAATGGCTATTCTTCCCAACTGATATATAAGTATGTTCAAAGCGGTTGGCTCGAAAAAATAAATCGTGGAGTTTATGTTCGTCCTGCATCAAATATTACTTGGCAAGGCATAACAATTGGTATTCAGTTACTTTGTGAGTTACCTTTGTATGTAGGTGGTATCACAGCACTCAATATACAGGGTTATGCCCATTATCTACCTATTGGTGAAGAAAAATCCATAACTATGAATGGAAAACACAACATACCATCATGGGTAAAGCAAATCAACGATTATTCATTTAAGGCTCATAAAAAACCTTTCTTTGGAGAGTTGGGGTTAAAAAAGCACCCCTCTTCTATACGAAATTTAGAGCTAACAATATCCTCTCCTGAAAGAGCTATCCTTGAGTTACTTTATCTAATAAGTGATAAAGGAATAAGCTTTCAATTTGCTGCAGAAATATTTGAGGGAATGAGTACATTAAGTCCTAGACTTCTCAATGAACTGCTTCTAAATTGCGATAGTATGAAAGTAAAAAAAATATTTCTATTTTTTGCAAACTATTATAATTTTTCATGGTTTAAATATATAGATAAAAATATTACTCTAGGTTCTGGTAAACTTCAGATTGTTAAAGAAGGTGTTTACAATAAAAAATATATGCTAACTGTACCAAAGGAATTTGATGTTTAATCAAACTAATATATACTTCAAGCAAGTCAAATTACTTTTAGAAGTTTTGCCCTATGTCAATAAAGAAGAATGTTTTGCTCTTAAAGGTGGGACGGCAATAAATATGTTTGTCAGAGACATGCCAAGACTTTCAGTAGATATAGATCTTATGTATCTGCCTATAGAAGATAGAGATAGTAGTTTAAAAAACATATCTCAATCACTTGAAAACATTGCAGTTGATATAGA
Organism: Sulfurimonas sp.; assembly: GCA_027013295.1. Classification (GTDB taxonomy): domain Bacteria; phylum Campylobacterota; class Campylobacteria; order Campylobacterales; family Sulfurimonadaceae; genus Sulfurimonas. Next base: position 2,056 of record JALUXP010000036.1, on the reverse strand, counting down.
ACACTCTATGCGAAACATACATGTAACTAGACTTGACCAGCGTTTAGATGGATCACTTTCAAAACTTTTAGTTGAACAACAAGGTGTTCGTATAAAAATAGAAACTTCACCTGTTATGAGAGGAACAGTAAAAGATTCAAGTCCTATGATGGTAAGTGAAAGTGTTGAAAAAATGTTTGGATTTGCTGAAACTAATGTAGTGAGTCATGATGATTTATATGCAGGTAAAATATGTGCTGCTTTAGATCGCCAACATCCACGAGATTTTTTTGATATCAGAGGATTACTAGATAATGAGGGAATTACTTCTTCACTAATGGATGTCTTTATCGTTTATCTTATAAGTTCTAGTCAACCTATTTCAAAATTGTTACAGCCAAATAGAGTAGATATTGCACATCTGTTTGAAGAACAGTTTATTGGTATGACAACAGAACCAATTGAACTTATCGTATTAACAGATACAAGAGAAGAACTAATACAACTCATACACAAAAACTTAACACAAGACCACAAAGATTTTTTATTGGGCTTTAAAAGAGGTGAGGTTAATTGGAGTCTATTACCTTTTCAACATATAGATCAACTTCCATCTGTAAAATGGAAAATACATAATCTAGATAAAATGAGTCATCAAAAACGTAAAGATGCTCTTGAAAAACTAGAAAATTGTTTCTATTGAGATTTAAATTTATACTCATATTAGTTTTTTTTTGCTGAAAGTGTGAATCCCTAATTATCCTTCACACTCTCATCCTACATGAAAAATGAAAAATACACTATTCAATATCTTAGCTATCAGTTGAAAGGCATATTCTTTCTTAGCTTTCAAATTGGTAACCTATTGGTAACCAGAATATCAATAACACTGCAAAACTATGTATAACTTGCTATGATGACAAAAGCTCTATAGTTTTTCATACTCACTTGGGTTTGTTTTTCTTATCTCAAAATAATCATATTCTGAAACACCTTTTTTAATTTTAGTGTTTATAAATTCTTTTAAATTCATAGGTATCCTTTTGTGTAGATACTATAAGTTTACAATTTATGAAATAATTTTTTTGAATTCTTTGGAGGTAGAGATTTTAATGTAATGAAGTGACTTTGTTTAATCCATTTTCTATGATTTTTTCCATTCGATTACAGTCGGTTTCCATGCAGTCGATAGAAGCTGAAATATAATCATCGTTTTCTAAAGTAGATTTATAGTCGATATATTTGTATCCGTTAAAAGTAACTATTATATCGAAGAATAACCTTATACCCCTACCATTCCCCTCACTAAATGGGTGCAATACAATCAATTCACACATATAATAGGAGAGTTTTTTTACAAACTCATCTTTAAGTGCAATATCTTCATAATTTTTGAGATAGTTATCATTTTGTAACTTATTAAAAATATCCTTTGAAAAACTCTCTAAGTTTATATATGGGCAAAACATACTATCACCCTTAGAGATATTGACACTTCTATATTTTCCACCCCATTCATAGAGTGAAGCAAAAATTATTTCATGAGTTATACAAAGGTATTCTTCATCAAAAATTGTATTCTCATCCAACTCTTTATGCAGAGTTTCATATGCTTTTATAACTAATTCTTTTTCAATCTCAGTTATAATTTTTAAATCTTTGATGTTTAGTTTGTTGATAGCAACATCACTATTTTCATAGTAGATATGATTTGAAGGAGGATAGTATTTCATCTATTTTAGTAGAGAAAGATACTCTTTAACTTTTTTTAGAACTTCTTTATCTTTTGTAGGTTGATAACCCTCTATTTGGTTAGAGATAGTTGCAGATTTTACAGCTTCTTTATGTGAAAATGGTGGTTTACTCATATTATGATTCCTTCTCTGTATTAGGTAATTATACCAAAATTATTGTTCAACTTCTCTTTTGATATGTTATACCGCCCCAAAAAGTCAAGACAACATTTTCAAAATCCTTATTCCGTCATAGGTTTTTTATACTCAAGTGTTTCATGAAATCTTCTGTAATTATAGAAGTCCATATAATCTGATACTATAATGTCCCCAAGAAAAATAAT
>JALUXP010000035.1 GCA_027013295.1 Sulfurimonas sp. | reverse complement strand
ATGTGCATAATAACTGCCGTGGCACCAAACTCGGCACACAACTTGGATACTGCATCATTTTGCAAACCTGTAATATCGTTGACTATACTAAAACCACTCTCCAATGCCTCTTTTATGACAAGTGGCTCATAACTATCTATGGAGAACTTTACTCTCTCGTAAAGTTTATCTGCTTTGATGCTCTCTAAAACAGGTTTGAGCCTTTGTAACTCTTCCTCTGCACTTACAATGGAGCTATTTGGGGCAGAAGAGACAGCACCGATGTCTATGATGCTAACACCATCTTCTATCATCTGCTCTATCTTATCAACTACATTTGAGTAACTAAATCTTGATGCACTATAAAAGCTATCATCATTTGCATTGATAACCCCCATAACCTCCACTTGTTTTGGCATCTTCACTGAGATAAATGCAGCAAGTTTATGTGCTAACTCTCTGAGTCCAAAAGGTTGCACCAACTCTTTTTTACTTAAGAGCTTTAACTGAGCAGTTGTCGCAATCAACAAACAATCAACCTCAGGTGTTCTGGCAACAACAGTCCCTCTTGGTACAGCTAAATCTGCTCCGATACTAAGAGCATCTTGCTTGAGAATGTTGGCAGCACCTACATGAAGATTTTTGATGCTTACGATATGTATTTTTGCTTTGTTTGAGAGGATTTGGATGCCACCACCATCAACTCCTAGTTCTTTTAAAGTTGCTTGTATATCAAGGTTTGAATTTAGTTTTTCAATCAGCATGTACAAAACCCATGAGGATGAGTGCTAAAACAGATTGTGGGCGAGAGTTAAGATTGAGTAGCCTATATGCTGTATCAAAATTATCTAACTGAGATGCACTCAGAATAAGCTTCTGCTCTTGTGTAGCTCTTTTGTAGAGTGCCTCGACAAGAAGCTTTGCTTCCTCTTTGGGAACTCTTGTGTTTGATTTTAAAAAATTAAACACTTCATTATAGTCTATCCGAGCTAGGTTTATATCTACACTTTCAAACGCATGTGTCACTTTTCCTGTTACAATAGGAAGTCTTGAGCGAACAGTAGGGAGAAGATTTGACTTTGTTGGCGAAAGGATAATAAACTTGATATTTTTAGGAGGCTCTTCTAAAACTTTTAAAAGAGAGTTTTGTGCTTCATTTGTAAAACTCACTCCACCAAATATAATATATTTTGTTTGGGATTCGCTAATGTAAGACTCTGCTACAACAGCTTTTGCATCTTCGAGTTTAAACACATCTCTGACAAAACCAACTACTCGAAGTGGATGAAATCTTTGTTTAAAATTTTCATAGGTGCTATGGATATCTGAGCTTATATAGATGTGAGCATCAGAGGATTCATGAAGTGACATCTACCTCTCCAAACAGTGCAGCATTAAGAGAAAGATCAAATTGACGATAGATTTGTAAAAGTTTTATATCGAGATTTTTATCATAGCTCTTAAGCATAAAACTGTTTGAATACTCCTCGTCAAATATCCAGAAATAACTATTGTCTTTTCTTTTGGCTATATCTGAACGCTTGTCATCTCCGCACCCTATATACCAAAAAAAATAATCTTCTTTATAGGAAAGAGATATCATATCTTCTATCATATCTATCATCTCACCACCACTTGCTTTATTAAAATGTGCGAAAATACTATCTACACTCAAGATTGGCAAAAGTGGACGGTTAGGTTTTTGGGCATTTATGTTTGAGAGGATATACTCTTCTAACCATTTTCTTTTTTCATCTGTAATGAGAATGATAGTTTTCCCATCTAGGACTTGCTCTAGAGCAAGGGATGTAGAAGTAGCCCAATCAAAACGATTTTCTTCAAGCCATGAAAGGGAAGCCCCTTCCTCTCTTAAAGTATCTAAACTCCATTGGGCAAACTCTACCACAATGCTTACTTTTCTAACTCATAAGCATCATGAAGTGAGCGTACTGCAAGTTCAGCATACTTCTCATCTATCACCATAGATACTTTTATCTCAGAAGTTGAGATCATGTTTATGTTTATGTTGTTATCTGCCATAGTTGAAAAAGCACAAGCTGCAACGCCAACATGTGACTTCATACCAACACCTACAACAGAAACTTTACAAATGTCTTCATTATATGAATCTGCATCAACATCTCCACTTTTAACAAAAGTATCTACGACTAATTTTGCATCATGAAGATCATTTACTGGGACAGTAAAGTCAATATTTGTCGCACCATCATGGGCTTTGTTTTGTATGATCATATCAACATTTACCTCAGCCGTAGCGAGTTTATTAAAGATATCAGAAGCGATGCCTGGTCTATCTTTGACACCCATCAGTGAGATTCTTGCTTGGTTTCTATCTAGTGCTATTCCGCTTACTAAGGGTGCTTCCATGATATTTTCTTCCTTTGTTATTAGTGTGCCTTGCTCATTTGAAAAGCTTGTTCTCGTTACTAGATTTACATTGAGTTTTTTTGCCATCTCTACTGAGCGGTTTTGTAAAACTTTTGCCCCAAGAGATGCCAACTCTAGCATCTCATCATAGGAGATATTATCAAGTTTTTTTGCTTTAGGTTCGATGCGTGGATCAGTTGTATAGATGCCACTGACATCTGTATATATCTCACACAAATCAGCCTTCAACGCTCCAGCAATAGCTACAGCTGAGAGATCACTTCCTCCGCGACCTAAAGTTGTAATATCTCCTTTTGCATTGACCCCTTGAAAACCTGCCACGATCACAATCTTTCCATCATGAAGAGCATCATGCATCGCTTGAGGATTTATCTCCTCTATGCGTGCTTTTGTGTGAGAGTCATCTGTAACTATACCCGCTTTTCTTCCTGTCATAGCTAGTGCATCATGACCCATCTCACTCAGTGCGATTGAGAGGAGTGATGCTGTGACTCTTTCTCCAGAACTTAGCAACATATCCATCTCAGCACGACTAGGGTTTTTTGAAAAATGCTCAGCATATCCTACAAGCTTATTTGTCTCACCACTCATAGCTGAAACAACTACAACAAGATCATTTCCATCTTTTTTTGTGGCACTTACACGCTTTGCTACATTTTGGATTCTATCTAAGTTGCCAACACTTGTACCACCAAATTTTTGAACAATCAACATCTACAAATAATCCTCATCTTTAAAATACTTCAAAACTTTTTTATAGACATCTTGCTTAAAAGATGCACTCATTCCCAACACCTCATCTACACCAACAAACTTATAAGCATCAAACTCTGGATGCTTTGTATCTATATTTATCTTAGCATCTTTATCAAATTTTAAAAGATAGTATCTTTGAGTTTGTCCAACAAAAGGTTTCATTTTTTTTGCTATTTTAGGGGGAAAATCATACGATATCCATTCAGGGTACTCTGCAATAATACTCGCTTTATTTGTCCCTATCTCCTCTTCTAGTTCACGAAAAAGTGCCTCTTGCACCTCTTCGCCATCATCTATGCCACCTTGAGGAAACTGCCAAACATCTCGTAAATCATTTCTTTGTGCTATAAATATCTCTTTTTTTTTGGGATACTTGCTCGATACTAAAATCATTGCGACATTTGGACGGTATAAATCTTTTTTTTTCATTTTCTGCTTCTATGTTTTAATGTCGCGATTATACAAAAATAGCTATTAAACTAAGTTTAGTGGGATTTCTTACGCAAACTTAAGTTACAATTAGCTTATGTTAATTTATATCCATATCCCTTTTTGTGATTCCAAATGTTCTTACTGTGCTTTTAACTCCTATGTTGATAAGTTTCACCTCAAAGAAAGCTACATGATTGCCCTACTTAAACAGCTCAAGTTTGAACTTGAAACCTTTGATGTAAAAGAAAATTCTATTGAGAGTGTTTTCGTTGGCGGAGGTACTCCCTCTACGGTTGCCCCAAAACTCTATCAAGAACTATTTGAGCAGATAAAGCCCTACTTACAACAAAATTGCGAAATCACAACAGAGGCAAATCCCAATAGTGCATCAAAAGAGTGGCTAAGTGGTATGTATGCACTCGGTGTCAATCGTGTAAGTTTTGGCACACAAAGTTTTAATGATACTAAATTAAAACTACTCAATAGAGCACACTCAAGTACAGATGCACTCAGGGCAATTCAAGATGCCAGAGAAGTTGGCTTTGAAAATATCTCACTTGATCTCATATATGCTACATTAGGGGACACAAAAGAACTTTTACAACACGACATAAAAACAGCCTTTTCTTTACCTATCAACCATCTAAGTGCTTATGCTCTTACCATCGAGGAGGGGACACCCTTTGAGCGAAAGCCTCAGATGGCTAAAGAGAAACTCTCTCTTACTTCATGGCTTTTTCAAAGCATTCAATCCTATGGTTTTGAGCAGTATGAGATTAGTAATTTTGGAACATATCAGAGCAAACATAACCTTGGTTATTGGCAATATAAAGATTACCTAGGTCTAGGGAGTGGAGCAGTTGGAAAACTTCACAATAAAAGGTTTTATCCAAGCTCTAACATAGAGACCTACATCAAAGAGCCACTTCACAGAGAGATAGAGATCTTAAGCGAAGAAGATATCAAGATGGAAAGGATATTTTTAGGACTTCGCTCAATAGTTGGATTTCAAGCAGATATTCTCAATCATGAGGAACTTCAAAGATGTGAAACTCTAGTCAAAGAGAAAAAAATATCCCATAAAAATGGTACTTTTTATAACGATAACTATCTTTTAGCTGATGAGATTGCACTTTTTATATCTTCTTGAAGTTTTTTTAGATAAAATTCATCCTCTTAATTAATATTTATAAGGTTTAATATGTTTGGCATGGGTTTTACCGAAATACTTTTTGTAGCTGTAATAGCTATCCTTTTTCTAGGTCCAGATAAACTTCCATCAGCAATGGTTGAAGTTGCAAAGTTTTTTAGAAGCACTAAAAAGACAATTATGACAGTAAAAGATTCTTTGGAAGAGGAGATGAATATCAACGAGATAAAACAAGAAGCTCTTGCATATAAAAAAGAACTCCTAAGTGCAAGCGATGATCTTAAAAGCTCTACTGGCATCTCTGAGATAGGCACTTCTATCTCAAGCTTGAGTGATGATTTACTGGGTGATGACGATGATGGATTTCAAGAGCAACCGAAGAAAGTTAAAAAAGCTCAGGAAGTGACTTTTGAAAAAAAACCTAAAAAAGAGAAAAAAATTAAAAAAGAAGCCGTAGATGTTTGATGATATAAGACCGCACCTTGTAGAACTTAGAAAAAGACTAGGGATCTCCTTCGCAAGTTTGATAGTTATGTTTTTTGTGATGTTTTATTTCCATGAGCCTATCCTCAACTGGATGGTAGAGCCACTCAACCAAGCCCTCATAGAGGTTGGTAAGAAGTCTGTCCATGCAGCAGATGGTATGGTGACCACAAGTCAAGTTGGTGGTGCATTTTTCGTAGCACTCAAAGTCTCATTTTTTGCAGCTATCATGGGTGCATTGCCTATCATTCTTTCTCAAATTTGGGCTTTTATTGCACCTGGTTTGTATGCCAATGAAAAGAAAATGGTTATCCCTTTTGTTGTAGGTGGCACTACAATGTTTGCCGTAGGGGTTTTGTTCGCTTACTATGTTGTGACCCCTTTTGGATTTAATTTTCTCATCACCTTTGGTAGTTTTAAGTTTACACCACTCATCAACATCGAAGACTATGTAGGTTTTTTCACTAAGATTATGTTTGGTTTTGGACTAGCCTTTGAACTCCCTATATTTGCATACTTTTTAGCACTTTTAGGTCTTATCAATGACAGAAATATGATAGAATTTTTCAAATATGCTATTGTGATTATCTTTATTGTAGCAGCTCTACTCACACCTCCAGATGTTTTAACGCAACTTCTTATGGCGGGTCCACTCATCATCCTTTATGGCTTATCCATACTCATAGTCAAAGTGGTCAATCCTGCTTCACAAGAAGAAAATGATGAAGAAGACGATGAAGAAGAAGACGAACTTGCAAAAGTTCTACCACTAGCAAGTAGCGATGCAGACAAATAGTTGTGACACCAAAAGAGCTTCTCACTGATAGTTATGATTTCATCTTAGCAGATGCACTCATAGCTACCCATCCAACTCATCCCCGTGATCATGCAAAGCTTCTTGTCTACAACCGTGCAACAGATGAGACAATACACACCTATTTTTATAACCTCGAAAAATATATACCAAAAGATTGTGCCCTTATCTTCAATGATACCAAAGTGATAAAAGCAAGACTCTACGGGAAAAAACAAAGTGGAGGGAAGATAGAACTTCTTATCAACAGACCCCTTGATGCACATACTATCAGTGTCTATATCCGTGGAAAAGTCAAAGTAAACACTGAGATATATTTTCATGATGCACTCATAGCCAAAGTTACTCAGCTCCATGATGATGGTAGTCGAGAGGTAGAGTTTTTCCTTGAAACAACAAGCCATGATGCACTACGCTTTGAAGAGCTTCTCCCCATCATAGACAAGATTGGTCATGTACCACTGCCACCCTATATCCAAAGAGATGATGACAAGAGTGATGAAGCTGAGTACCAAAGTGTTTTTGCACGATCCGAGGGTGCAGTTGCAGCACCTACCGCTTCCCTTCACTTTACACCCGAGCAACATGAGCGTATCTGTAAAAATCATGAACATGCCTATGTGACACTTCATGTTGGAAGTGGGACATTTAAACCTGTTGATGTAGAGATTATTACAGAGCATCCTATGCACTCTGAATACTATGACATCTCAGATGCGGCTAAAGAACTTCTCGACTCAAAAAAGCCCATATTGAGCATAGGAACGACTTCTACAAGGACTATTGAGTTCTATGATAAACATGGTAAAGTTCAAAAAGGTGAGGCAAATCTTTTTTTACACCCTCTAAACAAACCAACTAGAGTCAATCATCTACTCACCAACTTTCATCTTCCAAAATCAACGCTACTTATGCTCGTAGCATCTTTTATAGGGGTGGACAAGACGCAAGAACTTTACAAGATAGCTATCAAAAACAACTATAGGTTTTACTCTTATGGCGATGCTATGTTGATTGTATAAATACAAAATCAAACAATATTTTTGAAATACTTATTTTACAATAAAACTAGCACTGACTGGAAGATGGTCAGAATAGCCTTTGCCTTTATGCTTTTTAATTTTACCATGAGACACTTGCCATCTGTAGATATTGTTCTTTTTATAAAACATATATTTAAGGCTTAGGTTGCGTATGGAGTTTTTCTTATAGTACATATTCTTTTCATTGAGGAGTGATTGCGATATCAATATATTGTCAAGGGCTTCTTTCTTGCCTCGAAATATATAGGAGTACCTTTTTGCATTATCAGTATCATACCAAAGGTTATAGAAACTATTTTTAGCATATTTTACTTGTGAAGCCCTTGTCTTTTGTCCTTTTGTTCTTAGTACATCATTGATGCCCGTTTTTCCATTGGTATCATTATGTCTTCTTTTTTTAATAAATAGTTTATTTTCTTCATAGTGAGAGTTAAAGTCCCCCAATAAGATTATATTTTTATCAAAACCTATTTGGGCGATTCTTTTTCTTAAAACTTTTGCAGAGTAAACTCGCATGCTTTCAGGTCCACTTTTTGATTTCCAGTGGTTATTAAATATATAAAAAATTTGATTGTTAACTTTAAATTTACTTTCTAAAATGTTTCTGTATCTATAAGAGTAGTTTACTTGAACTTCTTTAGAATAGACAAAGGGAATTTTGCTGAGGAATGCTACCTTGATAGCGGTCGGCTTTTTATCTGCAATAGAATAATACTTGTAATAGAGTCCTTTTCTCTTAAGAGTAAGTCGTAAGTCTTTGAGTGCTGTGAGGGAATGAATCTCTTGTAAACCTATGATGTCTGCATCTATATCTTTGATCACTCGAGCAATATTGTTGAGTTTGATTGTGTAGTTTTTTTTGTTCCATAGTGATTTGGTATTTGGTTTGTACTCTTTGTATTTATAACCCTCTTTTTCTAAGTCAAAAAGATTTTCGACATTGTATGTTGCTATTTTCAACTCTGTTGCTCCATAAGCGAGATATACCAAGGTAAACAGAAGAGATATGAGTCTCAACTATCTATTCCATTGAGACGAAGTAAATTATCTGGATCTGGTTCTCTTTGCATGAGTGCAACAAAGAGTTGACTCATACTCTTTGCCCCACCACCTTTGAGAATGATTTGAAGATATTTTTTAGCAGTGTTAGAGTTAAATATCCCCTCATCTACGACACTGTAAAAGGCATCAGCACTTAATACTTCAGCCCATTTGTACGAATAATATCCAGCAGCATAACCTCCTGAAAAAATATGTGCAAATCCATTTTGAAATTTATTGTACGAAGGTGTCTGGATGATGGCTGTATCTTTTCTGATGCTATCAAGCAGGTTTTGAATCTCTTTTGCTTGAAGAAGTTGTGAATGTAGTTTGAAATCAAAGATAGAAAATTCTAGTTGTCTTAACATTCCAGAAGCGGATAAAAAGTTTTTACTTTTAACCAGTTTGTTTATCATAATATCTGAAATTATCTCTCCAGTTTTATAGTGCTTTGCAAACATTTTTAATACTTTTGGTTCATAAGCAAAGTTTTCTAAAAACTGTGATGGAAACTCTACTGCATCCCACTCAACTCCATTGACTCCACTGACCTCATTTTCATTGACTTCACAGAGGAGATGATGGATGGCATGACCCATCTCATGGAACAGAGTTACTACATCATCATGGCGTAAAAGAGAGGGTGTTGTGTCGTTTGAGATTGGAAAATTACAAACAACAAATGCAGATGCTAATATGGTTTTTCCCTCTTCGTTGGTGTGGTGAGTTTGGAAGTTATGCATCCACGCACCACCCCGTTTTGATTTTCTTGCCTCTAAGTCAAAGTAGATGCGAGCTATCAGTTTATGTTCTACATATAAGTCATAAGAAGTTGCTTTTGCATCCCAAAGTTTTTCTTTTACCTCTTTGAACTCAATTCCAAATAGTTTATACAAAAAACTAAACATCCCCTTAAGCACTGATTTTTGTTCAAAGTAAGGGCGATAGACCTCTTCATCTATATCGTATTTTTTCTTTTTAAGAAGCTCACTATAGTAGGCACTATCAAAACTTTGAAGTGGTTGAGGAGCAAGTTTTTGAACCTCTTGAACCTCTAGCTTTGCTTGAGCTTTTGAGTTTATGAGGAGTTTGTTTAAAAAGTTGAGTACACTTGAAGTATCTTTTGCCATTTTTGAAGCAAGAGAATACTCTGCATACGAGTCAAAACCAAGAAGTTGCGACATCTCATACTTTAGACGCAATATTTTATCAATGATTTGCCCATTTTGTGGTGCACGAGTTGTATAAGCTTTGTAAAGTTCTTCACGAATACGAGCATTTGCTCCATAGGTCATATAGGCAATGTAGGAGGGCATCTGAAGTGTAAATTTATATTTTATAGTACCAGCATCTTCAAATTTTGCTGCATCTATTTCACTTTGTGGCAATCCCTCTAAATCAGCTTTATCTGTAATGATTTTTTCATAAGCATTTGTAGCATCTAAAAGGTTTTGAGAAAAAGCATTTGAGAGCTCACTTTTTTGGATATTTATCTCTTGAAGTCTTTTTTTGGTTTTTTCATCAAGGTGTGCACCACTGAGTTCAAAACTTTTAATATTGAGTTCTAATACTCGAAGTTGTTCATAGTTAAGGGTCTTTGCCTCATTCTTTTGTATCTCTTTATAAACCTTATAAAGATTTATATTTTGAGAGAGTTTTGTAGAATATTCTGTAATGATTGGCAGTGCATCACTATATATCTTTTGTGTTTTCTCAGAATTTTTAACAGCATTAAGATGAGAAAGCGGTGTGAAAAACATCTCTAATGCATCATCAATGAGTTCTATGCTTTTAACAAAATTTGCATAGGTTTTAGACTCGAGTTGGAGTAGTGTTTCTATCTTATTGTTATTTTTCTCTAGCATAGTAGTTAAAGTTGGTATGAAATGATCTAAATCACATTTAAACTCTACAAAGTTATTCATCTATATAAATCCTTTTAGTTGGATTGGTATTATATCAATGAATTAGTAACAGTACTAAAATTTATACTATAATTTCAGGATAAGGAAAATAATGCTCCAAGAGATAGATATAAAGATAAAACAGGGATATGAAAACGAATACAGAAGTGGGTATCCTCTTTTAACTCAAGAGTCTATAGAGGATAGCTCTTTGTTGAGAGATGAAGGTGCCGTTCTAAATCTTTATTGTTTTAAAAATAAGTTTATTGCTAAAGCGTACTATGGTCTGCAAAATAAAGGTTATGGGTGGCTAATATCTTCAAATATAGATGAAAAAATAGATAAAATTTTTTTTAAAAAAAAGATTCATTTGGCTTTAAAATATAGAGCATCATACTTTAGTGATACAAGTACAACCGCTTTTAGAGTTTTCAATGGAGAGGGTGATGGGCTTGGGGGGCTTAGCATTGACTATTATGAGGGATACTATCTGCTTACATGGTATAGTCTCGGCATGTATGAGTATAAAGAGCTTATTGTGGATGCACTAAAAGAGAGCGTAGAGTATAAAGGGATATATCAAAAGAAAAGATTTGATGCTAAGGGTAGATACCTTGATGAAAAAGATGATTTTATTTGTGGTCAAAAAGCTCCTGAATCCATCATAGTAAAAGAACATAATGTAAATTTCGCGATTCACCTAGATGATGGAGCTATGGTTGGAGTGTTTTTAGATCAAAGAGAGGTGAGAAATACCATTAAAAAGAAATATGCAAACAATAAAAACTTTTTAAATACTTTCTCCTATACAGGAGCTTTTTCAGTTTTTGCTGCGCTTGGAGGTGCAAGTAAAACTACAAGTGTAGATTTGGCAAAAAGAAGTTTACTAAAAACACAAGAACAGTTTAGAATTAATAATATTGATCTAGATGCACAAGAGATTGTTGTTGAAGATGTTTTTCTTTATTTTAAATATGCACTACGCAAAAATTTGCAATTTGATATGATTGTCTTAGACCCACCTAGTTTTGCTCGTTCAAAAAAACATACTTTCTCAGCTGCAAAAGACTATACAAATCTTCTTAAAGAGACTATCCTTATCACAAAAAAAGGTGGAGTGATAGTCGCTTCAACAAATGCGGCTAATTTTGGTATGATGAGATTTCGAGAGTTTATAACAAAAGCTTTTAAAGAACTTAGAGGAAGGTTTGAAATACTTGAGAGTTACTCTTTACCAAATGACTTCAAGGTGAACCCAAAGTTTAAAGAGGGAAACTACTTAAAAGTTGTTTTTATTAAAAAAATAAAATAGTAGTATATTTTTACTGTTTCAATAAAAGGACTAATGAGATTCTATCATTTACATGAAGTTTTGAAAAGATAGAAGTTATATGTGCTTTAACAGTCCTAAGTGTTATACCTAATTCTTGGGAGATAGCCTCATTTGTTAAACCTTCTAAAACCAACATGACAGCTTCATGCTCTTTTTGAGTGAGTCTTGTATCTATGATCTCTCGTGCATCTTCACTGAGTTGGGGTTTCTTTTGTGTTTGGGTGAGTGCCACTGTAAGCTCTGGGTAGGTCCAAATATTATTTTTTTTGATTGTTTGTATCATCTGAAAATAGTGTACACTTAACATCCTTGAATTTCCGTATGCTTTTACTCCATGAAGTATGAGAGATTTACCTGTTGAAAGGGCAGGTGCAGTCTCTAAAACTACACAGTTTTTAGGTAAGGTATTTGAAGTGATGAGCATATTTAAGTCATGGGCAACACTGTCATAGTCACAAATAACAATAGACTCTTTATGCTGTTGAATCGCTTCATGAAGGGAGTCTAGGTCATAAACAGAGATACCATTTTTTATCTGATGCCTTTGTGCCAATTCCTCGATGATATTTTGGTTTGTACTGAAAAATATAATTTGCATGTTATCTCTCCGAAAATACATATTGTTTGGATTTGAGTATAGGTTTAAGTATATACTGCATCACTGTTTTTTTACCTGTAACTATGTCAACACTCACTGTCATACCTGGAATAATCTTTAAAGGATGTTCTTTAGTTCCAAGGTAATTCTTAGATGTTTCTATATGGATAAGATAAAAGGTATTGTCCTTTTTATCTGTAATAGTATCTGGTGAGATATTGACAACTTTTCCAATTAGACCACCATGAATAGCATAATCATAAGCAGATACTTTTACCTTTGCTTCTGCTCCAGGATGAATAAATGCGATATCACTTGGTTTGATTTTTACTTCTAAATAAAGTTTTTCACTCGTAGGCACAATCTCTACTAAGTCAGCCCCTGGTTTCACTACTCCACCTATAGTATTGACCAATAATTTTTGTATGATTCCATCAACTGGACTTTTTACAACTGTACGAGAGACTTGATCGCTTAAGGCGACCTGTTGTGCTTTGAGTCTTGATAGCTCTGCACTAACTTCATTGAGTTCTTTTTTTGCTGTATTGATGTAGAGTTGTTTAGATTCGGCTCGATTTTGTCTGTATTCATTGATGGCTGAAGCAAGGCGAGGTAGTGAAAGTTTAGCTGCTTCTATATCATTTTCAATCCCGTTGGCCTCTCTTTTTAATTTTAAAAAATCTACCTTTGATTTTACACCCTCTCTTACCATTGGTGCTGTCATCCGAACCTCTTCGGTAACATATGTTAAGGATTTTTTCAATGAACGAATACGGGCTTTTGCTTCTTTGTATGCTTGTTTCTTTTGTTGAATCTGTTGTACCAAAGATGAATCTTTTGCTTTAAACTCTTTTTTATCTGACATATAAAGATATTTAGCAAGTTTAAGTTGTGGTGTAAGAGCTATGTTTGGATCAAAGGGTTTGCCATAAGCTTCAGCTTCTAGTCTATACCTTTTTGCCTCCAATTCATTAAATTTCATCTTATTTGTTTGTGAAGTTGAAAGTGATTTGGCATTTTTAAGTTTTATGATGGTATCACCTTTTTTAACATATTCTCCTTCATGGACTAATATCTGCTCAACTATCCCACCTTCAAGATTTTGGATTATTTTGTTTTGTCCATAAGGGATTACTTTACCATTTCCTCTTGTGATCTCATCTATCTTTGCAAGTGAAGCCCAGATAACGAATGCGGCAGTTGTAAATAGCCATATCTTTATAACACGACTCACTTTACTTGGTGTTTGTTCCAACATCGCAGAACTGAGACTCTGCATAAATTCATAATCTTTTTTTGAAAATTCCATAGGCGTATTATTTTTTTTCAATATTTTTTCCTCCACCTAATTTTTCTAATGCTTCCTCTTTCGGTGCATCGATAAATATTTTACCCTCATTCATCACAATAACTCTATCGACTATCTTTAATAAAACCATTTTTTGTGTTACGATAATAGAAGTTGTATCTTTTAATTGCTTTTGAAGATTATCTAAAAGTTTCGCTTCTGTGATTTGGTCCATGGCATTACTTGGTTCATCCATAAGCATGATGGGTGCATTGAGCAAAAATGCACGAGCAATACCTATGCTTTGTCGTTGTCCACCCGAGAGACCTTGACCTCTTTCTCCAATAGGCATCTCATACCCTTTTGGATGTTTTTTAATAAACTCAGAAGTGCCACTAATGTTTGCAGCTCTAATCATATCGGAGTCACTTGCATGGGTAGCACGGTAGGTGATATTGTCTTTGACTGTCCCCCTAAAGAGCATGATATCTTGTGAGACATAACCCATGTTCTTTCTTAAGTCTGCAGGGTCTATCTGTTTGATGTCGATACCATCAATAAGAATTTGACCAGAATCAGGCTCGTATAAACCAAGAAGTAATTTCTCAATCGTACTTTTTCCAGAACCTATTCTTCCAATGATAGCTACACTCTCCCCAGGTCTGATGAGAAAAGAGATACTTTTTAATGCAGGAACATCAGTGTGTGGATAAGAAAATGTAACATCAACAAACTCTATCTCTCCACTAAATTTAGGACGCTCAACGAACTTCTTACCATTTGGTCTCTCACTAGGTTGAGAGATGATCTCGTTGAGTGTTTCGTATGATGTTTTTGTGTCTTCATAGTTTGTCAGTAGTGCCGCAACCTGACCCATAGGTGCTAAAGTTCTTCCTGTAAGGATAATAATAGCGATAAGACCACCCATCGAGAGCTCAAAGTCTTGAATCAGATAAACACCATAAACTATAGTCATTACTGTATTTAATTGAATAGAAAGTTGAGTGATGGTGGGTATAGATGCTGACAATAGACGAGATTTTAAACTTTTTTCTGCTATCTCTCCTGTGGATTCTTCCCAGTTGTACTGTACTTGATTGAGTGTACCAAGTGTTTTTAAAGTTTCTATATTGTTGAGTGTTTCAATGAGTATAGAACTTTTTTTGGCACTAGCTTCATGTGTTGATTCTATACTTGCACGAAGTGGTTTTTTAATGAAAAAAGCATACGATAAAATAATACTCATTGTTATCATAGGAATAAAAACTATAGGACCACCAATGTACGCTATAACTGCGAGAAAGATAACAGCAAAAGGGAGGTCAATAACAGCAGCCATAGTCGCATTGGTCAAGAAACTTCTTATGGCATCAAAATCTTTGAGATTTGAGGAAAAAGAACCAACAGAAGCAGGGTGGTGTGCCATCTTTAGATCAAGTACTTTTTCAAAAATAATCGAAGACATGATAATATCACTTTTTTTAGCAGCACTTTCCAGAAGATAGGTTCGAGTAAATTTTAAAAAAGTATCAAGAAAATAAATCACACTAACCCCGATGGCAAAAACCCAAAGGGTCTCAATCGCATTATTTGGTACAACTCTATCATAAACATTCATAGTAAAGAGTGGTGAAGCGAGAACAAAAATATTGATAAGCAAGGAAGCATACAAAACATCTTTATATACACCAGCCGAAAGTTTAATGGTACTCCAAAACCAGTGCTTTTGTTTAAGATGAAGAGTTCTTGAATTTTCATCAGCATATTCAAATGCTTTTTTGATCATAAAACCAAAACCGATGTACTCATCTTCAAGGGTATCCATATCAACCCATTGTTCTATAGCTTCCTCTGCTGGCATAATGATTTTTGCTTGTGATCCATCTTTGCTGAATTGGTCTAAAATACAGGCACTTTGGTTAGATAAAAGGATGATCATAGGAAGTTGCAATGGTGATATTTGAGAGAGAGGTCTTCTTGTGAGTGAAGATTTTAGTCCCGCTTTTTCTGCTGCTCGAGAAAATAAACCTTTAGCATTATTGATCGAAAAAAGTTCAGGAGATTCTTTGCCCGGCTCTATTGGAAGACCTGCTGTAAGTGCATCGGCTGAAAATGGTTTATGATAAAGTTTTGTAAATAAAACCAAACAATCTAGGAGCGAATCCATTCTTAGATTGTCAGTGGTTGCAATAAGCATAGTTGTCCTTTCCTAGTTTGCTTTTTTTGGCTCAGTCTCTGCTTTAGCTTTTGCTTCAGCTTCCTCTTTGCGTATCTTTTGAAGTTGTTCTCGAACTCGTTTTTCTTCGGCTTCTTTGAGTAGTTGTTTAGGTGACTTCTTTAATTTCCTTACGATAATATCGGCTCTATTGTTTTTTAATTTACCTTCACTGAGCTCATCACTATAGCGTGGTGCTTTATCAGAGTTTGCATGGATAACAATATTTGCTTCTAACGCTCCTGCTTTGATGAGTCTATCTTTTACATAAAGAGCTCTATCCTTAGAGACTTCTAACTTTTGTTCAGGTGTAAGTGTATCATCTTCAACATTTCCAAGTATATCAAATTTTAAGAAATCAAAACCGTATGGTGCTACTTGTTTGATAAGTAGGTTGAGTCTATGCTCACCCTCTTGGCTAAGTACCTCACTACCGTTGACATCACTACCATCAAATATAAAGTCAGTATATCTTTCGATTTTTGCAGTATCTTCGTAGATAAATTTACAACCATAAAGGTTTCTCATCTCATTTTTTAAGGAGTTATTACATATGTCTTGATCATCAACAATCAGGTCTAAATCTTTATCATAGGAGATTGGAAGTGTATCTGTGTTTTCTGGCTCTGGACCAACTAAACCTACTTTTGCGTAGACTATGTCTGTATCTCCTAAGACAGTTATTACCAACGCTCCCATGGCATCTAAGATTCTGTATTTTGCAAATAGCATCGAATACTCAGTATTGACAAGTTGTTGTTTCGCACCAATAAAAGCATTTTGAGCCACAAGCAGATCAAGGAGTGACCTTCTTCCTAAATCATATTCTTTTGCATAAAGCGTGAGTGTTTTGAGTGAGAACTTTTTATAATCTTTGAGGTGTTCTAGTTGATTACCTAGCTGTTGATAGGCTGCCCATGAAAGGTTGAGACCTTCTATTACCTGGCGTCTCAAGTTATTTTTGGACTGAACTTGTTGATGAATCTTAGAGACACTTTTTTGTAGGGCTTTTTTATCTGCAAAACCATTAAATAAGTTATAAGATAGATAAGCCATAGCTCGAAATTTATCATAATGTCCTTGGATACCACTAAGGTTATTGTTCATGTTTTGTGAAAGTTTTATATCTACTTTTGGGTAGAAAGGTGATTTACTCAGCTTGTATGCTGCTTGGGCTGATTTTATATCATACTTTGCAACCAACAGAGACGGGTTATGCTCCATTGCATACTGAGCTGCATCCTCAATGCTTGCTGGGAGGGCAACATTGAGTATGGGTTTTTTCATCTCACTTACATCTAGGTAGCGACCAAGAACTCTTTGCATATTGTAAGTTACATTTAGAAGTGTGTTGTTTTGTACTACATAGTTTGACTTAGCTAGGGAAAGTGATGAGTCTATTTTATTGACTTCTGAGAGTGTAGTGAGTCCTGCATCATAAAGCTTTTGGACCTTTCTAAATATCTCTTGATCGATATCTATACTAGATTGGGCTATGTCAAGGAGTTCTTTGTTTTGCATCACTTTTATATAGGTGTCAACCATTTTAAAAGAGATAGCGTTTACTTGTTCTATATAACTATATGCAGATGAGATAGTTCTTTGCTTTTGTTGCGTAACATTAGACTGCGTTTTAAAACCTGCAAAAAGATTTTGTGTGTACTTTAAAGATGTTTGGTAAACAGATAATGTTGAAGAATTAACATACCTGCCATTTCTTCGCAATCTTGTTGTTCCATCATACTTAGTTTGTCGTTGATTGTCTTCAATCCCAAATCCAAGTGACAAATCAAGTTTAGGGTAATAACCAGCTTTAGCAATTGCAATATCTTCTTTTGTTGCATTGTAGTTTTTTAAACGCTCCTGTACAACTGGATTAGAAGAGAGAACTTCGTTGACAGTTGTTTTTAGGTCTTGAGCAAAAAGTGATGCACTCAGACCTACACTTAAAAGTAATATTGTTCTTTTCATATTTATTTTTCCCATTATTGTAATAACTCCACTTCGATGCGGCGATTTTGTGCACGACCCTCTTTGGTCTTGTTATCTGCTACTGGGTCTGCATCTCCTTTTCCAATCGCAGTAAGTCGAATAGAACTAATAGAGTATCTTGTAAGTGCCTCTTTAACTGCATCTGCCCTTCTTTGTGAGAGTTTTAGGTTTGCTTTTGCCGACCCTGAGCTATCTGTATATCCATAGATGATGACATCATAGCCTGGATTTTCTCTTAAAAAGAGTGCAAAATCTTCAAGTTGAGAGATGAGCTTTTCATCTACATTGTATCTGCTTGGCGGGAATGTTACATGGAGTGTTGCTGTTTGAGGACATCCATAACCATCGACTGCAAACTCTTTGGTCGTACCTGGACATTGGTCTTTAGAATCTACTATACCATCTGCATCACTATCGAGTTCACAACCATGTTCATCTACCGCTGTTCCCTCTTTTGTGTTCGGACATTTGTCATCTTTATCTGGTACACCATCATTGTCTGTATCATTAAGGATTAAACAACCCGCCTTATCAACTTTTTCACCAGCTTTTGAGTTGGGACATTGATCATCTATATCTAGGACTCCATCATTGTCACCATCAAGAGGTTCTGGTGCTACAATCTCTGCAGGAGGTGCATCTTCTATGGCTATGGGTTGGATATATTTGTACTCCGAATCAACTGGAGTTAAAGTGGACTTTGTTGTTTGTGTCATCTTCTCTTGAGCATCGAGAGTGATAAACAAAAGTATAACAAATGTAAAGAAAAATTTCATACTAAATTCCCATTTTTAAAATATAATGCAAGAATTGTACCAAAAAAATGTGAGTAAGTAGTGAGTATTTGTTTTGTTTTAAGTGCTTCTCCATAAATAACCCCAACTTCAGCAATAAGTAAATAGCTCTAGTGCTAGGCAGATTTTTGAAGGACTAGCCGTAGCTAATTCAATAAAATCTAACGACGCAATAGG
>JALUXP010000034.1 GCA_027013295.1 Sulfurimonas sp. | reverse complement strand
TACTCACAACATTGTTTATCACTTCCCTTTTTGGAGTCGATCTCAACTGGGAGCACAACTACTATAAAGCACTTCATGATGCCAAAGTACAACATAAAGATGTTTATCTTTTTATCGGTGCAGATGATTGTAGATTTTGTGAAAGGTTTTATAAAACCACACTTTCAAAAAAGTATGTGATGGATAGACTCAAAAAAAAGTTTATCCCTCTGTATATGTCAAGAGATCAACAAAAAATCCCAAATAGATTTAAGATACGAGGTGTACCACGCCACTATTTTTTAACACCTGAGGGAAAGATTATTCATGCAGATAGGGGGAGTCGTGAACCAGCTGGTTTTTTCTCTATGCTTGATGAAGTTGACCTTAAAAAAAGCGATTAAAGTGTTATGTTCTCCACTAACTCTATCATCATAGGAGTAACGATGAGAGCATCTATCTCAAAATCACCCTCATAATTATTTTTTTTTGTATAAACATGGACTGTTTTTATAAACTTAGAGAGTTTCGAGGGAGTGATGTTTTGAATGGCTAATTCATAATCCTCCCCACTCTTCACCTCAATAAAGTGTAAAACATCATCTTTAAGAGCTATGATATCTATCTCCCCAAAACGGGAGTAAAAGTTTCGCTCGATTATGCTAAAACCTTTATCGTATAGAAATTCTACAGCTTTATCTTCAGCGATATTTCCTTTAGCTCGACTCATCTAAATATTAACAACCTCAACCTTGATCGTTTTAAACGCTGCGGTAAATATTACTTCATCCCTTGCATCTCCAAAGAGTGCATTTATCTTACTTTTTGCATGATGAAAAGTTGAAAAAAGTGTTTTTGGTTGGACTTTATTTGTGAGTTTTATAGTGAGCGGGGTTGTTTGTCCAAATTCACTTTTGAGGATAACTTGTTCACTTGTAAAGTCTGCAGCATCATCCTCATTGACCAATAAAATATCCTCATCATATCTTTTAAGGAGCGATGGGCTTCTGGTGGTTTGTGATGCATTATTGTATTGTGCGATGGTGCGTCCTGTTGTGAGATGGTAGCCTGTTAATCTTTTAGCTTTTATCTCCTCTACCATTCCACGGAGTTTGTATTGGTTGTATTTGAAGCGACCTAGCCCATCATCTGTACGAAAATCTAGCTGATGGAGTATCGGGGTATCTTCTGTGTGTACTGGCCATTGAAGACCTCGCTTTCTATGTTTTTTGAGTCTATGGTAGTCCGCCCCACTAAAGCGTCTATATGCCACTCGTTGTACCTCACTCCAGATATCTTCACTGCTATCATAGTTATAATCCCCACCCATCTTATTGTCAAGCTTCTGAAGCACTTCCCAGTCATCAGGCAGATCAGACTTAACAAGAGGTTGCGAGAGATGCAGGCGACGCATAGCGTTAATATAGACCCCAGTTTTTTCATATGCAGACTTTACACCCACTACGATATCTGCTTTGTTGGCAATATCTGTCATGAAAAGCTCTTGAACGAAGATCATATCAAGCTTCGCAAATGCTTTATCAATTTTATTGAGATTTGGATGGATATGTGTCAAATCTTCACCTATGTTAAGCACTACTTTTACCCTATCTTGGAGCATTTCATCTACAAGTTGGGGCGTCATAAGTCCCACCTCTTTTGGTGCTTGGTAGTCAGGTGCATAGTAGGGAAGCATACCCATGTCACAAGTCCCTTGGACATTGTTTTGCCCACGAAGAGGCATAAGCCCTGCCCCACTTTTTCCAATATTGCCTGTCATAAGTGCTAAGTGAACCATAGCCATCACAGCATAACTTCCATCAATATGCTCGGTGATGCCAAGCCCCCAAAATATCATCGACTTTTTCAGGGCATATTCCCGTGCTACTTTTCTTATCATCTTAGAGAGATATTCATACCCCTCTATCTCGTTGTAAAAATCAGGATTTGCATAGGGGTCATTCATGATTTTTTCTTTAAAAGCATCAAAATCTTTTGTACGATTTTCTAAAAAATCCTCATCATAAAGCTCCTCATCTATGATAACAAAAGCAAGCATATTGAGAGTAAGCAAGTTAGCTTCATGTGGCATGATAGCCTTGTATTTTGCCACACGGTGGAGTTTTATCTCCCGCACATCAAACACAGCAAGATTATCATTTTCTCTCGCTACATCGATGATGCGATTTGCGATGATGGGGTGTGCCTCTGTTGTATTTGAGCCTATCACTATCATAAACTCAGTATTGTAAATATCGTTGTATGGATTGGTCGCAGCACCCTC
Organism: Sulfurimonas sp.; assembly: GCA_027013295.1. Classification (GTDB taxonomy): domain Bacteria; phylum Campylobacterota; class Campylobacteria; order Campylobacterales; family Sulfurimonadaceae; genus Sulfurimonas. The sequence continues at coordinate 1,227 of JALUXP010000034.1, read as the reverse complement.
ACCTATGGTGACACGCATACCGCTTAGAGATGGTGAGTGACAAACTCTTGCACAGTTGTCAACATGGGGGGAGTTGAGTGTATGGCGGGTAAACTTTTGAAAAAGGTAGGAGGATTCACAAGAGGTTCTTGCCCCTCCAATAGAGCAGATAGATTTGCGACCATATTTTTCTTGAGTCTCTTTGAGTTTGAGTGTACAGGCTGTTGTCGCTGAGTCTAAATCTGTCTCATACCAAATATCATCCAAATCAACTAGAGAGGATGCGATGACATTTTTGATCGCTGGATTTTTAGCTAGCCATGTTTTTCTGATGCGAGGAGTTTTGAGTCTATCCTCTGCATCAACAAAATCATACCCATATTTACCCTTGATGCACAACTTCCCTTGAGAAACCACTCCATCAGGATGGGCAAAAATCTTCACAATCTTATTTGTATCTTGATCCACATTGGCAGCTATATCGCAACCAACACCGCAGTATGTACATACACTATCTATCGTTACTATATTTTCCATAAAAACCATCCATATACAATATTGTTTGAATTTTACACCAACTCTCTAAAAACTAGCTATAAATTTTTATTTAATCTGTATAAATTTATATTTTACTCATTACATTTTTTAATTTTTGATTGTATGATTTGGGTTTAAGTGCATCTTCAATTTAAAGGTAGTAGAATCTTGTTAAATTACAAGGAATTATTATTATGAGTATAAAAGCAAAGTTTACATGGTCATTTTTTATTATTATATTGTCGGTTGTTAGCTTATCCATATTTGTTTACAATGGCATAAATCAAGCTTCTGATGGTTTTACGGACTATAGAAAGATGGCTAGAAATAGTCTTCTAGCAGGTCGTGTTCAATCAGATATGCTTATGGTAAGAATAAGTTCAAAAAAATACATAAAACACAATTCCGAAAAAAATATTGATGAGTTTAAGAACTACTACAACAGAACTTCAGCATTGGTCGATAGAGCACTTAAAGAGATACAAGAACCCTCACGCGTACAAAAAGCAAAAGAGGTAAAAAAACAACTTATTGCTTATAAAAATTATTTCAATCAAGTAGTAGCATTTTATAAGAAAAGAAATAAAATAGTATTTAAAAACTTATATGTAAATGGAAAAAAGATAGAACAGCTTCTAACATCTGTTATGAATAGTGCAAATCGAGATGGCGATACTCATTCTGCCTTGGATACAGCAAAGTCTATCAGAA
>JALUXP010000033.1 GCA_027013295.1 Sulfurimonas sp. | reverse complement strand
TTTGTTGCTTACATATTTACACCATATTTAGCAGTAAGAATGTTAAAAAAACCAGAGCATCATGATGCAAAGGAGAAAACAAATGTTTAAAAAATTTGAAAACTTAGTCCTCAAAGGGATTCAAAGTCCTACCCAAAGAAAACTTATACTTGTTGGAACTTTAGTAGCATTTATCCTCTCCATACTTATGGTAGCTCCCTCTAAAATGGTTCTAGCAAAAATGCTTCCTGGTAAAGATAACGATACATTCAACATCTATGTATCACTTGCAAATGGTAGCTCTATTGATCAAACTACACAAGTCACATCTTGTGTCGTTGACATCATACAACAAGAAAAAGATCTCATCAATACCGAGGTATTTTTAGGGATGGGAGCTCCACTTGATTTTGCTGGACTCATCAAGGGAAGTCAATTTAAAGACAGTGAAAACTTAGCAGAGATAGTACTCAACATCACTCCTAAACACCATCGGACTGAACCATCTTTTATGATGGTTCAAAGACTTCGCCCAATAATTCAAAATGGTTGTGAAAAACTTTATCCAAATACAAAGATTTCCTTTGTAGAACCACCAGCAGGTCCTCCCGTTCTTGCAGCGATAGTAGCTGAAATATATGGTGAAGATGCAGATGGTATTCGTAAGCTTGCAACAAAAGTAGAAGATGTATTTCAACATACTAAAGGTTTAGTTGACATAGATATTATGCAAGATGAGATCTATGATACATTTGAAGTTATAGTCAATTCAGATAAAATATCTCGTTCAGGCATCAACATAAAACAACTCAATGATATCTTATACCTCTCATTTGAAGGTATGCAGATAGCAGTAAAGAACTCAAATCTTTATAACGATCAAGTACCTATCTACCTCTCACTTTCAAAGAAGTCTAAACAATTCTCTTCTAGTGATATTGATGCAGTACGAGCAAAACTCGCATCCCTTAAACTCATCAACAAAAAAGGTATGATGATACCTATTACAGAACTCGTAAATATAGTACCAAAGAAGTCTAATCCTTTGATAATGAGTAAGAACCTACACCAGATGACAAATGTTATAGCAGAAACTGATATGGTTTCACAAGTCTATCCACTAATGGATGCACGCAACACTATCTTAAAAGAGTTTGCGAATGACTATAAGATTAAAAAAATTGGTTTATTTAATCTACAACTTACCGAATTATCTAGTGGAAAAATCTACAAACTGATTTGGGATGGAGAGATGGAAGTTACCTTAGATACTTTTGTGGAACTCGGAGCTGCTTTTATAGCTGCCTTAGTTCTTATCTTTTTACTGATGGTTATTTATTATAAAAGTTATGTTCTAAGTGGGATTATCTTACTTGGTTCATTTCTTTCTATCATTGGAGTGATTGTAGGGCACTATATCATGGATCAGCTTACGACAGATACATTCTTTTTAACGGCTACCTCTCTCATTGGCTTTATTGCACTTATTGGGATTAGTTCTCGCAACTCACTCTTGCTTATAGATTTCACTCGTTCACTTATGCAGGATATGGGGATGCATAAGGCTGATGCTATCTCTTATGCAACTGCAACAAGAGCAAAACCTATCTTGTTAACAGCTGCAGCTATTATATTGGCTTCAACTCTTTTAGCACAAGATGCAGTCTTTGGGGGGCTTGGTGTTGCACTTATATTTGGAACAGTTGCTGCCGTGATAGCCTCTTTGGTTATTGTCCCTGTATTGCTCTTTCAATCAGATTTAGAAAGACACTTTGACTTTGAAGAGAAAAAATATACTTCTATAGAGGAACCCCTTCCTCTATAAAACCTTATTCACTAAGATATACTTAATATTTTAATGGTGTGTTCCTCAAAAGGGACATGCTAAGTGTCTCTCTCTCTAAATCTTATGCAAAATGGTGATACTCAAACTATAATTTATTTAATTCTATCAACCTCATAAAATCTTCTTAAAAATCTATCTATAGGGTTGATAAGTCTGTACATTACGGGCACTACTAAAAGTGTCAACACCATAGAACTTAGAAGTCCACCTATGACAGCTATAGACATTGGTGCTTTTGTTTCACTTCCAAGTCCATCTCCAAGAGCCAAAGGAAGCATAGCAAAAACCATAGCCACAGTCGTCATAAGGATAGGGCGAAGTCTTTTCTCTCCTGCTTCTATGAGTGCTTCATCAGCAGTTTTACCTTTTGCCATTGCATTGTTTGCAAAGTCCACTAAAAGCACGGCATTTTTCCCAACCATACCCATGAGTAACATAAAACCAATCATAACAAAAAGACTAAACTGTAAACCTGAGATATAAAGGGCAAGCATCACGCCGATGATACTTAGTGGCAATGCCATCATAATGATAACAGGCTGGATAAGTGATTCATAGAGAATAGCTAAGATGATAAACATCAAAATTACACTCAAACCTATTGCCGCACCAAAAGCTTTACCAGTTTTGCCCATCTCCTCTGCAAAACCTGTAAAACGGTAGGTAACACCCTCTGGTAGTAGCTTATCAATCTCATGACGCACATATTTAACAGCACCACCAAGATCAAGTCCAAAGAGGTCTGCAAACACAGTAATCTGTCTTTGTCTATCAAAATGGTTGATAGAGCTCATGGCTTTAGATGATGTAAGCATGACCAAACCATCCAAATAGATCATTTGCCCATTCTTTGCTCTCACCTGAATCTTTTTTATATCATCAATAGAAACTCTATTGGCATCATCAAATCGTAATGTAATATTGTACTGTTTACCAAACTCTTCTAAGTACGATATCTCTAGGTCACTAGAAAATGCAGTTGAGATTGCATTTGCAATAGTAGCGGCAGAGATGCCATAACGATTTGCATTTTGTCTGAGTATATTGATATCTATCTGGGGTTTCATTGCATCCAGATTTGTATCTATGTCAACAAAACCTTTTTTTTGAGCCATATATTTTGTTAAATTGTCTTTAGCCTTTTGCAAAAGCTCAAAGGAGTCAGACTTTAAAACTATCTGAAAAGGGACAGAAGCTCCAGCTCCTTTTATATTGGGAATCGCTGCAGCTGTTATAAACATCTTATCACTAAAAGGTTTGAGAAGTTTTCTAAACTTTTGCGTAATCTCTTCTTGGCTAATAGCTCTTTTATCTTTTGCAACTAATTTTACATAGATGATAGCTTTGTGTTTCTCTTGTGCTGCAGTATATCCTATGTTGAGTGTAGTATAAAGTACATTTTTTTCCTTACGAATCAAGTCCTCAACCTTTTTTGATTGACGAATCATCTCCTCTAATGAGATATCAGCAGATGCCTTTATCTTTACCTCTAACTCTGACTTATCCTCTTTGGGGATAAAATCCATACCTATTTTAGGAAAAAGACTGAGCGAACCAAAAAATATTAAAAACACAAAGATAAGAGTTATTACTTTAAATCTCAATACTAACTTTAAAGTTTTTTCATATATTTTCTCAAGGAGTACAAAAACGGGCTCTGTTATATTGTATAACCTACTCTCCCCCTTGTG
>JALUXP010000032.1 GCA_027013295.1 Sulfurimonas sp. | reverse complement strand
CTCTTTTTAAACCTCCCTTCGGGCAATAAGTAAATAGCCCTATTGCGTCGTTAGATTTTATTGAATTAGCTACGGCTAGTCCTGCAAAAATCTGCCTAGCACTAGAGCTATTTACTTATTGCTGAAGTTGGGGTTATTTATGGAGAGGCACTTAATAGATATTTAACTCTTGGAGCCTTTGTGGTGTTCCTATATCTCTCCAAACACCTTTATATAGCTCAAAACTACACTTACCTAAGGCTATGTTCTCTCTAAGTATTGGAGCGAGTGGTAATTTTTGAAGCTCATTTGTCTTAAACATCTCTGCTTTATAGTACCCTATCCCACTAAAAGTATATCTACTTCCCTCATAATCAAAATCACCCTCTAGGTTATGTTCTGGGTTTGGCACTAAGACAAGATGTGATAAAGATTTTCCTAGTTTAAAATTACTATCAAACTCATAATCACACCACACATCAGCATTGACTACTAAAAAACTCTCACCCAAGAGAGGTAAAGCTTTTATGATGCCACCAGCACTCTCTAATGCACCACTCTCCCTCTCATCAGAGTACAAAATCTCCACTCCCCACTTTGAGCCATCACCAAGAGCCTCTACTATCTGTTGACCTAAATGAGCTATGTTGATCACTATGGTGCTAAAACCAGCCTGACACAATCGCTCAATAGTATAGATGATGAGTGCCTTACCATTGACCTCTAAAAGTGGTTTTGGGAGTGTGTCTGTCAGTGGTCGCATCCGCTCCCCTCTTCCAGCTGAGAGTATTATCGCCCTCACTTATCATCCCTCACTGTCAGCCTATTGAGGTATTTGTAAAGAGCTTTTGTTTCTTTGTATTTACTTGCTATCTCCAAAACATATTTCAAGGTAAGGGGGAGGTCGTTGAGATATGCACTTTTTCCATCACGCTTATAGAGCCTTGCAAAGATACCAAGGACTTTAATGTGACGCTGTAAACCCATAAAATCAAACCAGCGTATAAACTCAGCATCACTCACACTCAAACCTTTTTTATCTCTAAAATAAAGGGCTAACTCTTCTATGCTTTTAGGGTCAAAGTAGATGTAAAGATCACGCAACAGTGAAACAAGATCATAAGTCAATGCTCCATTCATAGCATCTTGATAATCAATCACACCTAAACTCTCTTCATCTATACTCATAATATTTCTTGAATGAAAATCTCTATGGACAAAAAATCCCTGAGGTTGTTTCAATACCTCAGTGGAGATAAGTTCAAGAGCATCTTCGAGCATAGTAACATCTTCAGGTTCTATTTGACGGCTGAGAAACTTTTGCAAAAACCACTCTGACATCAACTCCATCTCTTGTTTTAAGAATGTTTTATCATAAAGAGGTAAGTCTATTGGATCTATCTTTTGCATTGAGATGATCTCATCTATGGCTAATTTATAGAGTGTTTGATAATTTTTTTCATTTAAAATATCAAGGAGATTTGTATCTCCAAAATCTTCTATGACAAGATACCCTTTTTTCAAATTCTGTAGATAGATTTGAGGAGCCCTCACCTCTACACCCAAGAGTAACTTTGTTATTTTTATAAAGGGTTGAAGAGCATCTAACTCTTTTGAAGCATCCATGAGTATAAAACTTTTGTCATCTTTGGTAAGTCTAAAATACCTTCTAAAACTTGCATCTGCAGATGCTAGCTCTACTTTACACCCTTTAAACTCTGTTGTTTTTACAAACTTTTTAATCTGCTGCACAAATCACCCCCAAGATAGAATCTTTTTTAGCACCTGTTACGCTTTTAAGATGCACTACTTCATGACACATACACTTCCGTGCAAACCATGCAAAAGCCATCGCTTCAAGTGAGTCACTATTGACCCCAAAGGCATCTGTGACTTGTATCTCTACGCTTGGCAACTTTTGAGCTAGGCTTTGTAAAAAGAAACTATTTTTAGCACCGCCACCACAAACAAGGAGCGTTTGCACTTTTTGTTTTTTCACTGCATCACTAATCACCTTAGTGCTGAGTTCTAAGAGTGTAGCTTGTACATCTTCAAGTCTAAGCTCAAACCCTTGAAGTTTTGCATCTAACCATGCTCCATTAAAAAGCTCACGACCTGTACTTTTGGGGGGAGTTAGTTGAAAAAACTTCTCCTGTAAAAAGTGTTTCAAAAGCGTTTCATCTACTTTGCCACTTTTAGCCCAACTACCCTGTGCATCATACTTTTTACCTTGATGCCTTTGTATCCACAAATCTAACAATATATTTGCAGGAGCCAAGTCAAAACCAATGAGTCTCTCACCCAAAGGTGTAAGATTTGCTATGCCACCCAAGTTAAGCACAGCAGCATTCTCAAACCTCTCTCCAAAAACAAACTGATGAAAGGCTGGTGTGAGAGGAGCACCTTGGCCTCCATTGGCTATATCGCCAGAGCGGAAGTCACTTACAACTCTAACGCCTAAACCTTTTGCTACGACAGATGCATTTCCAAGTTGCATAGAGAAGGGGTATCTTGCATTTGGCTCATGCCAAAGTGTTTGCCCATGCAAGCCTATAGCTTTTAGCCCCTGTGCATCTATGCTAAACTCTTCTAAAAAACTTCTTAGAGCATCAAGATAGATCAGTCCAAGTTTTGTATCGAGTGTTCCTAACTCTTTGAGGGTGAGTGGATTTGAGATGCTTTGAAGAATATCTTCTTTTATCGTAGCATCATAGGGGTACTCTTTAAAGTGAAGCTCTTTACACTCCTTATCATCTATGCTACATAAAGAGATATCAATACCATCTAAGGATGTCCCACTCATCACACCGATATAATAGTCACTCATCTTTTTTGCCTTTTTGTAACCCAAGGTAACTCTCATATCCAAGTCGCAGCACACCTATGGCATAGTTTGAGGAGTTATTGTATCTCATGATCTTTTTTGCATATCCTAAAAGGTAGGAGAACCTCTTTTTTTGGCAAAGAAAACATCTATAGGGACGAGAAGCTCTTTTATTTACCTTGTAAACCAAAGAAGCATTTTTATGCTTGAGTTCAAAATCATACCAATCTGACTCTATCTTTGCAATATTGCGAACTTTTTCCCAATCGATCAAGGTATGAAACTTTGCTTTTTTATGTAAAAACTTACTCACTGAGACTATAGCATCTTCCATTTTATTGAGATCAGGTATCTTATTTTTATATCCTTGTGCGTAGATGAAACTCGCTGGCATAAACTGGGGGATGCCGATGGCTCCAGCATAAGAGCTTGGTAAGTTACATGCTTTTGGTTTCACTCCAAGATCATAACAGTGTTTTATCACAGCTGCCATATTTGACTTGCCCATTCGTAGAAGCCATTTTTGCCTTGAAGTTTTGGCTTTGGTTTTCATCACGATAGTATTGCACACTTTAAAAGCATCGTGTTTGAGTTTTATGCTACCAAGTGCGGTTTCTTTCATAAGTATCGAAGCTACTATCTCACGGTTTACCCCAAACTCTTTTTCTGTAAAATTATACACATGGGAGTATTTTTTGAGATGCCTTACTATCTTTGGAACATGAGGCAAAAGTGTATTGTTGGCTCGTTTTTCATTTACTCTTAGCTGACTTATCTTATTTGGATCAAGATATTTCCAACTCTCCTCATCCAAATCTTTTGTTTTTTCGCGTGAGAGTAAAAACTCATTTGCATAACTGTATGACACCCCAAGTTTTATAGCACGATGACAAACATCTTCATAATTTTCATTTTTCATTTTACAGTTGGTATAGTTCGCAAAAGCAACACCACCCAATCCTAATACTAACAATAATTTATACATACTTTCTCTTAAATTTTATATTTTAACCTATGAAAGGAAAAGAGCAAAATCAATTCCTAATAATATTTTTGCTATCATTGCAACATGAATGATACAACCGACCTATCTACACTTACTTTAAGAATAATTATCTTTGTAGTTATCGCAGGGATATTTTATTTTATACTTAAAAGTAAAAAAAACTAAATATATTTCGGAATCAATGATTTGATTTTTTGATATATCTTTACAAAATCTGTAGAATAGACTCTTGTCTGTGCTATGGATGTGATAAAGTTTGTATCACTTTGCCAGCGAGGTACTAGATGCAGGTGTATATGTTGTGCTATCCCTGCTCCACCAGCATCACCTAGATTCATCCCAATATTTACCCCATGTGCACCAAATCCCTCTTTGAGTAAGCGTACCCCTTTTTGAGCCAAAGCACTTATGTGAAGCCAAGTCTCCTCAGGCAACTCTTCGAGCTTATCTGTATGCTGATGGGGTATAATCATAAAATGCCCAGGTGTATAAGGGTAGCGATTCATCACCATAAAACAAAACTCATCTCTATAAAGAACGAGTAGATCTTCATCTTCATCACTGTGTTGACTTATGTGACAAAAAACACAGTCATCCATCTTTTTCCCTGCGACATATTCATCTCGCCATGGTGCATATAATATATCTTCCACAAAAACTCCTTGTACCTAAATTTTTCATTCTTATATCCACGCAAATACTAAATCTGGAAATAGTATAACTAAAATAAGTGCTAAAAGTTGTAAAATTATAAAAGGGATAATCCCTCTGTATATCTCAATAGTTTTAATACTATCCCCCGCTGCACCTTTGAGAAAAAAGAGCGAAAGTCCAAAGGGTGGTGTCAAAAAAGATGCTTGAAGATTCATAGCAATAAGTATAGCAAACCAGATAGGATCTATCCCAAAAGCATCCATAATGGGAACCAATATAGGGACAATGATAAAACTAATCTCAATAAAGTCTATGAAAAAACCAAGGATAAAGATAGCCAGCATTGCAACACCAATAAAAACCCAAACATCCCCAATATCTTCACTAAAAAACTCCAAAATCAAATCTGTGCCACCAAGTTCATTAAAAACAAGACTAAAGGCTGTCGCACCAATAAGTATCATAAATATCATCCCACTGAGTTTCATAGTCTCAAAAAGTGCATAGTGCATCATCTCTTTGGAGAGTGTTTTGTTAAAAGCAGAAAGAATCACACCACCAACAACTCCAAAAGCAGCAGACTCAGTCGGTGATGCAATACCTGCAAATATACTTCCAAGCACTGAAACCATTAAAAGCAAGGGTGGGACAATTGCTTTGAGTAGATCCCAAAATATTAGCTTTTCATCCATCACTAAAGCAGGAGCATCCTCTTTGTTCAAAAAGGCTCGAATAAGAATGTAAGCAATATATAAAGAGACTAAAAGAAGACCAGGGAGTACCGCTCCCATAAAAAGGTCACCAACACTTACACTCATAACATCCCCCAAAACTATGAGAATGATAGAGGGAGGGATAATCTGTCCGAGTGTTCCACTTGCTGCTATTGTTCCTGATGCAAGTGATTTGCTATATCCTGCTTGTATCATCAAGGGGAGTGCTATCACGCTCATCATAACAACACTAGCAGAGACTATACCTGTTGATGCCGCGAGTATAGCACCCACTAAAACTACACTGACCCCAAGTCCACCGCGGACTCCTCTAAACATAGCAGACATTGAGAGAAGTAGCCTCTCTGCCATACCTGATTTTTCTAAGATAAACCCCATCATTATAAAAAGAGGCACCGCCATAAGTGTTGTATTACTCATGATGCCATAGATTCTAAAGGGTAAAATATGAAAAACCTCAAAACCCAGCTCAGGAATAAAAAAAGCAAATATCATAGCTACACCACCAAAAGCAAAAGCAACAGGGACTCCTAAAAGAAGCAATAAAAGTGCAACAGCAAACATTATTAAAGCAATCATAGTGAGTTCCATTTTTGAATATTTTTTATCAATTCAGTCAAAGATTGTAGCGATAAGAAAAGAAATGCTAAGGGCATTAAAGATTTTACTATCCATCTATGCGTAAGACCACCAGGGTTAGAGGAAGCTTCATTTTGAATGAAACTGAGTGTCACAAAATCAAAACCTATATAAACAATCAAAACAGAAAGCGGAAGTATAAAGAAAACAATAGAGATTATATTGATAAACGCTTGTGTTTTTAGAGAAAATTTATCATAAAATATATCTACTCGTACATGAGAATTTTGTTTGAGAGTGTAAGCAATACTTAGCAATATAACAACATCATAAAGATGCCATTCTAACTCTTGTAGTGCAGTAGAGCCAACGGAAAACAGGTACCTAGCACTTGCATCATAGACGATGAGCAACACTAAGAGCATCAAGATAGTAGCTGTAAAATAGGAGATATATTTCATAAACTTATCTACGAAATACAAGTAAAATCCTATATAAAATTTGGAGCATCATTGGCAAAGAGGATGATGTCTCCTGCTTTTGTTTGGGAGGCTAGAATATTGGTTATTTTTGATTTGTCGTGGAGGATTGTCTTTTGTTTAACATCCAGATGTTTATCAAAAAGCTGTGCATTAAGTGTCCCTGTGACTATCACTATGTCAAAAGTGTCATTAATCGCTTTGATGAGTTTAAGATTAAGCTCTTGGCTACTCTCAACAAGCCCTGGAGTGACAATAACTCTATGTCCACCTTCATGTAAAGAACACAGTCTTATACCCTCAAGCATCCCATCAATATTGCCATTGTATCCATCATCTAAGATCATCTTTCCTCCAGCTTTGATGAGTTGAAGTCTATGCTCTACTGGTGTCAATTTTCTTACAGCTTTTACAATTTCATCTATTGAGAGACCAAACTGTTGTGCAATTTTGATGGCAACTTCAATATTCATCGTTTGAAAAGAACCTAAAACATCTGTATGGAGTTGCATCCCATCTACGCGAAAATCTGTCCCCTTAAGTGTCGCATCTATCTCACTTACGCCATCACCAAAAAAAGTAACCTTTTGATGCACTTCATCTGTCACAGAGTTATGGATATAGGCATTTTCTAGCCTTGGAGACTGCATGATTTCTAGCTTTGTAGCAATAATATTTTCTATACTTTGAAAATACTCAATATGTGCTAAACCCACTTTCCCAACCACTACAGTTTGTGGCTCAATAAAGGTAGTAATATTGTAGATATCCCCACTCTCTCTTGCCCCAGCTTCACAGATATATATCTGGGTATCCTCAGGGAGAGATTCATTAACATCTCTTATAATTCCTCCAAGGGTGTTTACACTTCTTGGAGTAGCATATACCTTGTATTTGTAAGAGAGTATCTCTGTTAGAAAATTTTTGATGCTAGTCTTGCCATAACTTCCAGTAATGGCAATAATTTGTAAGTTATCCATAGCGGTCAGTTTTGCTTTTGCTTGTTTTTTAAAAGTTTCAAATAAAAACTTCTCAATAAGATAACTTCCAATATAAGCGATAGCTAAAGGGATAAATACACCATAAAGCTCACAAGCAGATTTGAGAGTACATAAAACATCTTGAAATAGAGTCAGTGACACAAGCAAGATTAAAAATCTTTTCACACGCCAAGTAAGGATAAGTTTTTTATCTAGCTTTTTGTGCCAAACAAACACACTTGGAAGGTAGGCAAAATAAAAAAAGATTGCAAAAAACTGAGCAGTTGTATAGTAGGCTATAAGAGGGATAAAGAAGTAAAGAAGATGCCATAAAGGTTTATGATGTTTTAAAACTACACGAGATAACCTATAATCATACCACTGAAGATTTGTTATAAGGTACCAACCTAAAACTGTAACAAAAAGAACATTGGTTACAAAATCAAATAAAACCTGATATTCATCCATCTAATGCTCCAAACTTTTCAAAAAAATCTCTTCAATATGTTTTGTGATATCTTTCGAATATTGCATAAAAAAGTAATGATCGCCCTTGTAAATCTCTAACTGAGAATCTTTTATCAGTGCATCAATCTTATGAGCAGATTTTAACGGAGTATCCCTATCTTGTGCCCCCCAACATAGGAGAGCCTTGCCTTCATAATCTGCAAACTCTTCACTAAAATCTTCATTGACTACATTTTTAAAGGTTTCATACATTGGCTCACTCAACTCTTTTGCATCTTCTGCTACAAAGTATTTTCTAAAGTGAGACAAACCAAATATTTTGATCGTTTTGAACAAAAGAATTTTTGATTGTACCAAAAGAGACTTTGGCCACACAATACCAGCACTTGAGAGTAAAACTAACACAGCAGGGTTGAGCAAAGTAGCAACCTTTCCACCAAAAGAGTGACCCACAACAATATCCTTACTAGCATTAAGATGAATCATTAAAAGTTCCACTATACGGGCATAATCCTTAGTTTGCAAAGTAAGATTGCAAGTGCTACCACCAAACCCTGGCAAGTCTATGTAGATATGACGAAAGGCTGGCATATATTTTGAAAATGATTTCCTCATAAGTCCTTTGTTGCTTCCCCAACCATGAAGCACTATCATATCGACACTTGCTGTTGGATTGACAATCTCATAACTTATATCAAGAGTATGTTGTTGGTATTGGATCGATTTTATAGCCACTATTTCCCTTTTGCACTGCTAATAGAGTGAATATACTCATAATCAACTTGAATACTGTTTTTCTTTGGAAGAGATTGGGACAGCTCTTTTATGACCTGAGTAAAATCTTCAAAAAGGTAATTTGCCATAGAACCAGGGATAGGGTTGATTTCATTGAGCAACACTTCACCATTTACAACAAAAAAGTCACAACGAATGAGAGCTCCCTCAAACATATCAGTATAAATTTTTGCAAAGGTATTTGTTAACTTTTGTTCTAGCTCTTTAGTAATATCTGCACGAAGCACTGACTCTGAACGGGAAAAGTCCATATACTTTTTTTCAAAGTCTAAAAACTCCTCTTTTTGAGGCTCTTCAACAATGGAAAAGTGTACATTTCCCTCGCTCATGTATCCAGCCACATTATACTCTTTGACACCTTGTATAAAAGGCTCAACAATTACATATTTATCATACTCATACGCGGTATCTAAGGCATAGTCAAACTCTGAAAGCTCTTTGACAATACTCACACCGATAGAGCTTCCCAGACGGGCTGGTTTTACAATAATGGGATAATCCAATTTTATATCTTTTTGAACATCAGCACTGAGTATCTCATAATCAACACATTTTATATCTTTTGCCTCACAGAGCCATTTTGTATAACGCTTATCATAAGAGAAAACACTTGCAGCAACACGAGGTCCTACATAGGGGAGATGGTAAAAGTCAAGAAGTGCAGCAATGGTCCCATCTTCGCCATCAGCTCCATGGATAAGATTGAGTACGGTTGAGCGATACTCCGTAGATGAAAACATACTTTTTTGCATAAATCCACCCTTGACAAGACTAAGAGTTGGCATCTTTTTGTATTCACCACGGGAAAATGTTGTCGCCTTCATAGATCCACTTTCAATCTTGTAAAAAGTATGATCCGTATCACAAAAAATAAAAGTCAAATCAAATGTTTGTAACTTTTCTTTTAAAGTTATTGCACTTACTATGCTAATTTCATGTTCAAAACTAGCTCCACCAAATAAAATCGATAATTTCAAATATTAATCCTTATTTTTAAAACATATTATTATAGCACTTTAAACTTTAACTGTTATAATGCACTTATGTCAAATCAAATTTCAATCAAAATTAAAATCTCTTTATTACTTCTTGCAACAATGGGTGTAATGTCTGGGATAGCAATAGTAACAACACTTCCCCTGATAGGAAAACATTTTAGCACTATAGAAAATATAAATTTTTATTCAAAACTTCTCCTTGTTATCCCTTCTATTGTCATTGCTTTTATCTCCCCAGTAGCTGGTATTGTAGTCGATAAGATTGGTCGTCTTAAACCACTTTATTTTGGAGTAAGCTTGTTTGTTTTAGGAGGAAGCTCAGGATATTTTTTAGATGATTTTTACTATATTCTAGTTGGACGAGCTATACTTGGTGTTGGAGTTTCACTTATCATGACCTCCTCTATGGCACTTATTGGTGATTATTTTGATGAGAAACAGCGTCATCAGTTTATGTCACTTCAAGGGATGGCAGTAGGTTTTGGAGGTATTACTTTTATCATTAGTGGTGGATATTTAGCCCATATTGGATGGCAATACCCTTTTCTTATCTATTTACTGCCAATATTGTTTTTACCCATTTTTATAAGCTCACTCAAAGAGCCTAAAAAAGCTATTCATCTTCCACATCTAGATGCAAAGATTGCTCCAAAACTTTTTCCAGTATATTTTATGGCATTTTTTTCAATGCTACTTTTTTACATGCTACCAACACAACTACCTTATCTTGTCATTAATAAGCTAGGGGGGACTCCAAGCAGTGTTGGTTATTTCATAGCTTTTGCCATGCTTGTCAATGCGCTTGTCTCTAAACAATATCATAGACTCAAAGAACGCTTTAGTTTCATACAAATCTTTAGTATTACCTACTTCTTTTTTGCTATTGGATTACTCATCATCTCTCAAGTAACTACACCAAATCAACTCTTCTTATCATCACTATTTATGGGAGTTGGTTTTGGTCTTGTTATGGTCAATATTAACGCTTGGCTCTTATCTCTTGTCGAACCAAACAAAAGAGGGCGAGCTATTGGCATATTGACCTCTAGCTTTTTCTTTGGGCAATCATTTTCCCCTATACTATTTCAACCAGTTGTAGTTTACATAGGGATACAAGGGCTCTTTTTTTATGTGTCTATTTTATCTTTTTTTATAGCTTTCATTATTTTTTTAAAAAATAAAAAATAAAAATCTTTACAAATAAGAGCAACTGTAACTAACCATAAAAAATCTAAAATGATATTGTTATCTAGTCCTCTCATATAAAGAAAAGGGAAACCTAAAGCGTAAGGCCATTTGAAAAAATAAAAAAAGAGTATGAGACTACCATAAAGCTCTCTAGGAAGCCTCTTCATTTAAAGTAACTTTAACGCTTCTTTAACAAGCGTAGAGGTATCATCACCTTGACATTGACTAAGCACTTTTGAGATTTTATCTTTTTTAAATCCTAAAGCTTCTAGTGCTTCTGTGGCCTGTGAAAAAGCCATAGATGCCGCTGGAGTGGAGGCACTATTTTGTAGTAATTCTTCATCAAATCCAGCAAGTTCTACAAGAATCCTTCCTGCACTTTTTGGTCCGATTCCAGGTACTTTTTTTACACCGTTCAGGTCTTTATTGTTTAAAATGACTGCGAACTGATTTGGCGTATAAGTAGAACAAATCGCCATTGCTACCTTCGGTCCTACACCATTAATCTTTATCAATCTTGTAAACATCTTTTTTTCTGCAATATCGACAAAACCAAATAAAAGTTGGGCATCTTCACGAATGATATGTGTTGTATAAAGCTTAATCTCATCCTTTGAAAGTGTTGAGAAACTTTGCAGTGAGATAAAGACTTCATAGACTATCCCTTGCACATCTACATGGACAAAACTCGGTTCTTTATGAACTATAAAACCTTTTAACCCTACTATCATTTTTTCTCTTTCACTGCTTGGATTTTGTACGCACCGTCTGCATCTTCAACTATTGCAAAGATCATATCAAGCGAACCCTCTGGGGGTTCATAACTCACTTCAACAGGCGGGTCAATAAGCTTAAATACTAATTTGTTGTAACCAACCCATCTATCATGATTGACTATACGCGCATTAAAAATAGAGTCTTGATAAGAAGCAGTTTGAGTAGTAAGGAGTCTCAGTTTGTCTTGTTTAATAGCATGTTCTTGAATGATCCCTTCAAGATGCTTTTGAACTTTGATAAATTGTTGGTATTTTTTGACAAATGATTCTGGCATCTTCACACCATTTTTTTTATACAAAACAAGTCTCTTCTTCAACGCTAAAAAAGATTGTTTATTTGCTTTGATATCAATTGTATATTTTTCAATCTCTTTTTTTATCTGCCTTATATCAAATTTTAGCTCAGATATCTCTTTTTCCTTTTTCTTTACTCCCTGTTTAGAATCTTTTTTTACCAATGAATCTATTGTAAAAATATTTTCACTCCCTTGGAGTTTTTTTATATCTATTAGTCTTGATGCTGTAGCTTTCACATAAGAGCCACATATCTCAATATATACCTCTTTGCCTCGAATATCCCCTCCAATAGCCTGTGAAACTTCAATAATATCGCCATCAACTATGCCATGTTCAAGTCTAGATATATGAATCTTTTTTCCATAAGCCTTCCCTTTATGGATGTTAATATCAAGTTTATCAGCCCTGATTTCTGAATCTTTATGTGTTTGACCACCTACACTCGCTTTTTGTGCATGAACAATGGAATTTGAACCTGTATTTCCTTCTATCTCTATCTCTGTTACTTCCACTGTCATACCAGGACCAACTGCATCCTTAGCTGTATCCGTTTCTTTGATATTCATGTTAACTTCTGAATTAACACCAGCCAATATTGAGCCTGTTGTCTTAAAACTTACAGCTTCTATTTCAACATCTGTTCTAATTGCATAGGTATTATCTTCAAAAGTTATATAACCATTTTCTTTCGCTCTGTATTCTCTACTAGTTTTATTTTCTATTATCTCTATTGTTTCATCTATATTGAACTCTGGAAGATTTGTTTCTAATGGTTCTTTTGCCTCTAAAAAATTTCCTCTTGTATCACGACCATCTACACCTTTTTTAGGTTTAACATATTCAATAAGGAGTTCATTTTTAAAAACAGATCGAATATAGCCTCGCTTAGAATAATCTATCTTATCATGCTGGTCAACTTCCTTTTTTTTATCATAATGCAAAACAATCGAGTCATCAATAGTTGGTGTTGGTTCTATACTTTGTGCTATTAAAATGGTCTCATTTTTTGAAAAATTAACCTTTTTATCTACTTTCACTTTTGCAGATAACTTTGAAACAACATCTTTGAGCATCTCATCAAATATATTGATGAGTATCCCTGCTCGAAGTTTTTTATTGTTTATCAAGATAGGGAGTTCTTGCTCAAAGTCTGTAAAATACTCGAGAGTTGCACCAGCTTTTATACTAAGATAGACTTTA
This sequence comes from Sulfurimonas sp., assembly GCA_027013295.1. Classification (GTDB taxonomy): domain Bacteria; phylum Campylobacterota; class Campylobacteria; order Campylobacterales; family Sulfurimonadaceae; genus Sulfurimonas. The sequence goes on along the minus strand of JALUXP010000032.1, from coordinate 5,783 downwards.
CATCTAGTTGCGTTAGCCCCAACAGCAATATGAAAATCTTTAAAATTATTTGTTTTTTCATCTTTTGTAAAAACTTCTATCTCGTAAATCTGTTTTATATGAAAATTTTTATTTAAAAGGGCAGTTGTATCATCGAGTTCATAGAGTTCATCACTTTGTGTCTCTTCCCACTCAATATCTTTTTTTCCGTCGCTAAGTCCCGTAAAAGTTTGCACATCAAGGAGGTTAAAGTCAATACTTTCTATACTCACACCATTTGTTTGTGCTAGAGAAAGTAACTCTTTGGCTACATTTCTAGTTTTTAAAACAGTTGTGCGAATTTTTTTAACTGAATTTGTTTTTTTACTTTTATTAGAACCAAAAAATGCCATAATACCCTACTGTAAAATAATCTTGAAATATTAAATCCCCCTATTTTAATCAAATTTTCGTTAAACTTTCGTAAAATAAAGAAATTACTATAAAGAATATTATGTTTAAAACGATTTTTACCAATAGTTTTGGAATACTAACATCAAGAATACTAGGTTTCATAAGAGATCTGCTTACTGCAAATGCACTTGGAGCAAATATATATAGTGATATTTTCTTCATCGCTTTTAAACTACCAAACCTTTTTCGCCGCATTTTTGCGGAGGGTGCATTTACACAGGTTTTCATACCCTCTTTTACCCGTTCTGTACATAAAGGTGTCTTTTTAGCCTATATCTTTTCACTTTTTTTATCTATCATACTTATCTTAAGCATTCTAGTTAACCTACTCCCCCAACTTGCCACAAAAGCGATGGCGGTAGGATTTGATGCACAAACCATAGAACTTGCCTCCCCCTTTGTTGCCATCAACTTTTGGTATCTACCACTCATCTTCAGTGTCACTTTTTTAAGTACCCTACTTCAGTATAAACATCATTTTGCAACGACTGCATTTTCAACTGCCCTATTGAACATCTCTCTTATCTTGGCACTTGTACTCTCTGAAGATAAAGCTGAAGCTGAGATTGTTTATTATCTCTCTTGGGGCGTAGTTATAGGTGGGGTACTACAACTTATAGCCCATATTGGTGCTATATACAAGATGGGGTTAATGAAACTTATCATAGGTGGTTTTAAATATCTCAAAATAAAATCTTCTAAGATAAAAGATGAAACAGCTAAGTTTAATACACAGTTCTTTCCAGCTATTTGGGGAAATTCTACCGCACAGGTAAGTGCATTTTTAGATACTTTCTTAGCTTCTTTTCTCTTAAGTGGCTCCATATCTTATCTTTACTATGCAAACCGTATTTTTCAACTACCCCTTGCACTCTTTGCCATAGCAACATCAATAGCACTTTTTCCAAAAGTTTCACGATATATCAAAAATCAAGATGAGCAAAAAGCACTTGAGTATCTGCAAAAAGCTTTTTGGTTTTTAAGCTTCTTACTAACAGCTTCAACTTTAGGTGGCTTTATACTCTCTCAGGAGATCACAACACTACTCTTTGAAAGAGGTGCTTTTACAAATGAAGATGCGCTCCAGACTACCTTAGTTTTACAGATGTATATATTAGGTTTGCTACCACTAGGTCTCCAAAAGTTACTCCTGCTTTGGCTTTATGCAAAACAGATGCAACTTCATGCTGCTAAGATTGCCACCTTTTCTCTTGTTAGTTACATAGTTTTTGCTCTGTCACTTATCACACCCATGGGGACAAGTGGATTAGCACTTGCATCAAGTATAAGTGGATTTGTTGGATTTGCTTTGACAATAAGAGTATTTGGCATGGACAATTTTAAACGACTTTTTTGGAGCAAAAATCTTGTCTACTTAGTTATTGCTTCAGGAGTTTTCACTATTTTGCTATTTATTTTCAAGAATCTCATACATAATTTACTCTAAATGTCTCAAAGGCACTTAAGCTCAATAAAAGTTTTATTCATATATAATTTACTTACCGTTTAGTAAGTAAGGAGATTAAGATGCCAAAAGTATCAAAAAAAGAGTTGATTATCTATCATGCTAGAGAATCATTTTCAAAGAATGGTTACGAACTCACTACACTCGAAGCAATCGCTAAAGAGTGTAGCATCACAAAACCAGCTATCTACTACCATTTCAAGGATAAGGCAACACTCTACAAAGCTGTCGTTTGCCCAGAGTTTACAGCGATAGCTTTAAAGATAAAAGAAAATACACAGATGGGTACCCCTACAAAAAGGTTAGAAAACTACATAAAAACATTTGGGGAGTTTCTCATCTCAAACCCAAGTTTCAGTGCTATCTTTGCGAGAGAGATTGCCAATGGTGCATCTAGCATGCCTGATGAGTGTATTGAACAACTTTCACGAACTATTGGACAACTTATCTCTATCTTAAATGATGGAGAAAGTGCTAAAACTTTTACAAAAGAACCGCCATTTTTGATACAGATGATGATAGTAACAACACTCACTTCTTACAATACGGCACAGCCACTAAGAGAGAAAATTTCACAATATATGCAAAATAAAGCAACTCAAGCAGAGCCAAATTTTCACAATATCATAGATGCTCTTTCCCAAAAAATAATAAAAGGATTACTATGTTAAAAAAATCATTTCTTGCACTGAGTTTTCCACTGTTACTTGGTGCCACAACTCTGCCAGAACTCTTTGATGCACTCAAAGAGCATGCACAAACAAAGTCTGATGAGATGACAATCAAACAAGCAGAGGTAGCAAAGGAGATGGCAAATGCTAAGCTCTATCCTACTGTGAATCTCTTTGCGAAGTATGACTACTACACTACTGCAACAGGGATGCTACCAGTACCACCAAATCAACTTCTTGCTATGGTTAAAGACAAAACAGTTGCACAACCATTTAGTCAGAACATTATGCGAGAAGGTGCAAACTTCACTATGCCACTTTTTGTAAAGTCTATCTACACTATGTCAGACAAAGCAGAGAAGATGCAAAAGAGTGCTAAGGCAAAGAAGAGGATAAATCTTCTCAAAAATGAGGCTGTCATAGTTGGAGCAAATGCTAATTATCTCTACTTAGAGGAGTTAGACAAGTCACTTAATGTAAAGAGAAAATCTCTTCTTGAAACACAAAAGACCATCAAGATAAAAGTAGATAATGGTCGCTCTCCAGCATCGGCACTCTATAAGATAGATGATGGCATCAATCAAGTAGACATAACTAAAAACTCGATTGCTCTACAAAAAGAGCAACTTAAAAGTACAATCCGTTCTCTTACGGGTATCACTCTTGATGCACCCATAGAGATGCAAGAAGTAGGTTCGGTGCAATCATCAGACACTATAGAGTCTCTTACTCCGCTCAAGCTTAAGATAGAAGCTAACCGTCTTGATATAAACGCACAAAAAGAAAAACTACTTCCAAGTGTAGTCGCTTATGGTAACTACACTTTTTCCCAAGCAAAAGCTTATAACAATAACAAAAACACCAATAAAACCTATGGAAATATAGGGGTTATGCTTAACATTCCACTTCTTGCTATGGGAGATTATCGGGAGATTAAAAAATCTAAAATCCAGATGCACCAAGATGAAGTGGAGTATGAAAAACTCGAAGAGGAGCTTAGTTCAAAAGCAAAGATGCTTCAAAACTCTTTACCTCTTTTAAAGAACTCTTTAAAACTTTCACAAAAGAGCATAATCAACAAAGAGAAACTTCTTCATATAGCGAAGGTCAACTACACAAGTGGCAGACTCTCAACAGAAGAGTATCTAAGATATGAAGATGATGTAGTCGTTGCATCTGCAAAACTCTATAAAACCCAAGCACAAAAGTGGCAAACCCTTATGGAGTTAGCCGTAATCTATGCAAATAACATTGAGGAGATGGTAAAATGAATAAATATATAAAGATAACAATAGCTGCAGTAGCAGTCGCAGGACTCGCAGCAGGTGGCGTAAAAGCTATTAAAGATGCCAAGGCAAAAGATGCAGCACAGCCAATAGCAAAAATCTATCCAATAGTAGTGCAAACACTAACACCAAAACTAGCGGAGGTAGAGCTAACCTTACCATTTTTAGCAGAAGTTGCTAACGACAAGGATGTAAAACTCTCCCCAAGAATTTCAGCGAGAGTCTTACATATCATGCCAAGTGGTTCTCGTGTTAAAAAAGGGCAATTGCTTGTTAAACTTGACATCACAAATATCAAAAGTTCCCTTCAAAGTATCAAAGAGCAGATGATAGCTGCTAGTGTTGCACTAGAGAACTTAAAATCTACACACAAGCGTACACTTGACCTACTCAAAGTACAAGGAGCTTCCATAGAGGAGTCTCAAAAAGAGATGACTATGATAGCAAGTGCTGAGTCAAATCTCAATGCACTTAAACAAAAAGAGATAGAGCTACAAAACAATCTCTCATATGCGACTATCACCTCCCCTGTTAATGGAATCATCGCAAAAACTTTTGCAAGCAAAGGAACACTGAGTGCACCTGGTCACCCACTCTTAGCTATTAGCTCAAAAAATGGCTTTTATCTGATGCTTCGTGTGCCAACTGATCTTTCAGTAGAGGGAGTCATCCTCAATGCTAAAGAGTATAGTGCTATGCCTCTAGGCAGTACTTTGCATGGTTTAGCAGAGTATAAAGTTTACACGGGAGATAGCAAGCTCATTAGTGGTGATAGAGTAGAAGTAGATGTTATCACTTACCATCAAAAAGGTATAAAGCTTCCATTTAATGCTCTGTTAAATCGTAATGGGAAAACATATGTTTTAGTAGTACAAGGAGATAAGGCTCAAGCTCAAGAGGTACATATTGTTCAAAATGCCCAACAGGGTGTCGTTATATCTGATGACCTAAAAAGTAAAAAGATTGTTATTGCAAAACCAGATATTCTTCTCAAACTGCTTAGTGGTTATGCACTGAGCATCAAGGAGTAAGCGATGTTTGAATTTTTTTACAGACGCCCCTATCTGCTCTATTCAGTTATTGCGGCGTTTTTTATTATGGGGATTATTGGGCTTGTAACACTCCCTAAAAACCTCTTTCCTGATGCAAATCCCCCACAGGTTATTGTGATCACTCAAGTTGCTGGAGCTACAGCTCAAGTCGCAGCATCAACGGTCTCAAAACCTATAGAGCAAGAGATATCACGCTTAGGACTTGTAACTGATGTGAGTAGTATCAATGTTGCAAACTACTCTATAGTAAAAGCAGAGTTTGGTTACGAAAAAAGTTTAAATGCGGCGGCAGTTGATGTAGCAAATGCACTCAGCATTGCCAAAGCAAAACTCCCAGCAGGCATAAATCCAGCTATATACACAGCAGGAGATTTTACGCTTCCCGTAGATGTTATCTCGCTCACACCAAAAAATAAAAATATCTCACTTGCAGATATAAGAAAGATAGCAGATAGTTTCATCAAACCTCACATGTTAAGCAATAAGACCATAGGAAATGTAGAAGTTTTTGGTGGTTACGAGAGTGCTGTTAACATAGAAGTAGATCCTTTTAAAGCTAAACGCTACAATGTCAACTTTGAGAGTATCACTAAAGCCATCGCTACACTTAACCGTGATATGCCTATAGGGTTTTTAAAAGGTGATAACGACTTTTATACTGTTAGCGTTTATGGTGAAAGAGACAATGTTGAAAAACTTAAACAACTTCAAATCATGCCAAATGTTCGTCTAAGCGATATTGCAGATGTGAAGTGGAGCTACAAGAAACGAACAAGTGGTTACATAGGAAATGGTCAAGATGCCATCGCATTAGCTGTACAACGCGCACCAGGGGGAAGTGTACTTGATGTAAGTAAAGCCGCTCGTGCTGAGATGA
>JALUXP010000031.1 GCA_027013295.1 Sulfurimonas sp. | reverse complement strand
TAAAGCTTTTTCTAATGATATGTTGAGTTGGATACAGATGAGTTTCTATACTGGTGCCCCTAGTGTTGACTTTATGAATGACACTATTGTTGTCAATACGAAAACCATTGAAAGTATGCTTACAATGGATCACAGTGAGCATGGAAGTGAAGATTTAGATGATATTTTTGACTTCTAATGGGCTAGAAGAGATAAGCTATCTTTATAAAACCTCGTGTTTAAAGTAGTTTAGAGAAATATCTCTATGGCTCTTGATAGATCCTCTTTTGTGTCTATCCCAAATCCTGTAGAGGCTACCTTTATCATAGATATCTTCTTCCCATGGTAGATAGCACGAAGTTGCTCTAACTTTTCTATATCTTCTATAGGTGCATCGCTGAGGTTACAAAACTCATTTAAAGATTTTTTGTCAAAACCATAGATTCCAATATGACCAAAATAAGTAGCCCCACCACCTTGATTGTAGGGAATGAGTGAACGGGAAAAATAGATAGCATTATCTTGTGCATCATGAACAACTTTGACTAAGTTTGGATCTTTAGCAACATCTTCGTTGATAGCATTATAACAACTAGCCATGATAAACTTTTCTTTGTTTGATTGAAGTTTTTTAAGTCGCCTCATAAGTGTTTCTACAACGCCAGCTTCTATGAATGGTTCATCTGCTTGTACATTTATGATGAGTTCATCAGCATCTACTCCAGCAATATTTGCACACTCATTGATACGGTCTGTTCCACTTTTATGTGTTGTTGAAGTTAGCATAGCTTCGATGCCATACTCTTTACAAACCTTGATGATAGACTCATCATCAGCAGCAACAACTACACGGTCAAGATGCTCTACCTGTTTTGCTGTTCTAACAACCATAGGTAAGCCTCCAATATCTGTTAAAACTTTTTGTGGAAATCTTGTTGATGCCAACCTTGCAGGGATAATAATCATGATAGAAACCTTAAATCTTTGGTATAATTGCGTTATTATATCTAAAAGGTGTTTATGCTTCTGTACCAACCAAGTTCAGGTTATTGTTATAATAGTGATTCTATATTTTTATATGATTTCATAAGTAGTTTTAAGCCTCGTGGAGATATGCTTGATGTTGGAGCAGGATGTGGTGTCGTTGGCTTACTTGTAGCATATGACAATAAAAAAGTGAGACTTGAAGCTATAGAAAAACAGGCTAGTTTTATAACCTATGCTTCAAATAATGCTCGTGTCAATAAGATTGATTATAAGATAGTAGAGGGGGATTTTGTGGAGTATAGTTTTGATAAGAAGTATGACTATATCATCTCAAATCCACCTTTTTATCATGATGGTGCTAACAAAAGTAAAGATGAAGTCTTGCGTATAGCTAGGTATGCAGACAATCTTCCCTTAGATAAGTTTTTTAAAAAAGTTTCGCAACTTTTAAAACCACATTCACATTTCATATTTTGTTATGATGCAAGTTCTTTTGGAGATATCTGTGCTGAGCTTGAAAAGGTAAAGATGCGAGCTGTAGATGTACAGTTTATCCACCCTAAGGTTGATAGAGTTGCGTCTTTAGTCTTAGTCCATGCAAGAAATGGTTCATCTTCAGCTATGCAAGTACATAAACCTTTTTTTAGTTTTGATGGAGATGCAGTCTCAGAAACTGCGAAAATTATTTTTGAAAAAGCCAAAACGCGAAGTATAAAATGTCAAATTTAGTAAAAAAAGATGGATTTAATTTTGCCTTCAACCCAAAAGCTTGTAATGAGTGCCAAGGAAGGTGTTGTACAGGTGAGAGTGGTTACATATATGTCACAAAAACAGAAGCTTTAGCAATATGTGAGGATTTGGGTGTCAATATTAAACAACTTGTGTCAAAATACCTTTTTAAAAAGGGATATCGATATTCTATAAAAGAAAATAAAATTGGTGAGAGTTATGAATGTGTTTTTTATGACAGAGTGTCTAATGGTTGTAAAATCTACAATGCAAGACCAAACCAATGTAAAACTTTCCCTTTTTGGGATTATTTTAAATCTAGAATAGATGAACTTAAAGATGAATGTCCAGGGATAATTGATGTATAAATATATAGCTACACTCTTTTTTGTTGTTTTGTTTGCAGGGTGTAGTGTTTCACAACATGATATAGCACCAAATCCATCAAAAAAAGCATTTGATAAAGAAGATTTTATCGTACTACTAGCACTTCGAGCAGAACAACTTAAAGATTATAATGCATCTTCGAGTATATTTGAAACGCTTTATAAAAAATCAAATAAAAAAGAGTATTTATATCGTTCTCTTCAAGGGGATTTGATAACAAAGCAAAATGAAAAAGTTATATCAAGAGTAGATGCTCTCACAAAAGGCTCTTTTGATGATTATCAACTTGTTAGATACAAGATACTTGCACTCTCAAGAATAGGTAAAATCCAAGAAGCAAAAACTAATGCGATTATGTTAGTAAAAGAATCAGATGCAGTGAGTGACTATCTCTTAGTGAGTAATATCTACATCACCTTAGGAAAATATGACACAGCATTAAAGTATCTTGAGAGTGCTTATTCAAAGAAATTTGATGAGAAAATCTTAGATAAGATGGCTGTTGTTTTGTTTGTAAACCTAGATAGAAAAAAAGATGCAATAGCACAACTTGAGTCGCATGCTCTGATGTATGGTTGTTCATCTATAGTCTGTACAAGGCTTGTTAGTTTTTATAGTGAACAAAATAATATTGATGGACTTTTGAGTGTTTATCTTAGGATGTATGCACAACATAAACAAGAAAAGATAGCCAATCAAATAGTCCAAATTTATGGATACAAAAAAGACTATAAAAAATTGATAAATTTTTTAAAAAAAAATAAGATTGACAATGCACTTCTTTTACAACTTTATATTCAAGCAAAAAACTATAAAGAGGCTTCTTTAATAGCAAGCAACTTATATGAAAGCACTGGAGAGATCAATTATTTGGGTCAGAGTGCAATATTTGAGTATGAGGGTACAAAAGATAAAAATAACCCCAAGATGCACAAGAGGGTTTTAGATAAATTATATAAAGTTCTTAAAGTGGACAATAATCCACTTTATCTCAATTATATTGGATACTTACTTATAGACCACGAGATTGATGTTAAAAAAGGTATAAAATATATCAAAACTGCTCTTGGGTATAACCCAACTTCTGAGTATTATTTGGACTCTCTAGCTTGGGGTTACTATAAACTAGGTAAGTGTAAACAAGCCAATAAAATTATGAAAAAGATTATGAAAATAGAGGGTGCTTCAAGCGAGGCAGAAGTAAAACTACATTATGAAAAAATAAAAAAATGTAAATCAAAAAAGAAAAGGTAAGAAAAAGTAGATGATACTCGATGATATAATCAAAAAAACAAAAGAAGATTTGCTAAAAAGAGAAAAAGAGTTTTCTCTTGATTGGTTAGGTCGTTCACTTGCTTTTAATGCACGACAGCCTCGTGATGTGATCCCATTTTTAAAAGCGACAGAGGAAGATCCTTATAGAATTATTGCAGAAGTAAAAAAAGCATCTCCATCAAAAGGTGTTATCCGTGAAGACTTTGACCCTTTAGCAATTGCTCAAAGTTATGAGAGGGGTGGGGCGAGTGCTATCTCTGTTTTAACTGAGCCTCATTTTTTCCAAGGCAATTTAGAATATCTAGCTGGAATTAGAAGATATGTTGGGATCCCTCTTTTAAGAAAAGATTTTATAGTCTCAAAGTATCAAGTTTTAGAAGCACTTGTTCATGGTGCTGACTTTATCTTGCTTATCGCGGCAGCACTTTCAAAAAAAGAGTTAAAAGAGTTGTTAGGATATGCACGCCACCTTGGTTTAGAGGTGCTTGTTGAAGTGCATGACAAGTCTGACTTAGTAAAAGCTATCTATGCTGGAGCTGACATCATAGGGATAAACCATAGAAATCTTCAAACTTTTGAGATGAATATGGAACTCTCATATGAGTTAATACCTCTTATACCAAATGGAAAGATTATTGTTGCAGAGAGTGGCATCTATGAGCATGGACAGCTAGAAGACCTCAGTAAAGCTGGAGTTGATGCCTTCTTGGTCGGAGAATCCTTAATGCGTCAAGATGATGAAGAGCTTGCTCTTAAAAAGTTGAAGTTAGGCGAGTAGTTTTTTAACACACTCGTTGATTCTTTTTCCATCAGCTGTCCCTGCTAACTTTTTACTTGCCATTCCCATCACTTTCCCCATATCTTTCATGTTTTGTGCACCTACTTGAGAAATAATCTCTTTGAGAGAAGACTCTAAGTTTGCATCACTAAGCTGTGCAGGAAGATACGGTTCATAAACAGCTATCTCATCAAGTTCTATCTGCACGAGATCATCACGACCTGCATCTTTAAACTGAGTTGCAGCATCATTTCTACTTTTTACTTGTTTTTGTATGATTTTGATGACATCTTCATCTGTCAATTCTTTTCTCTCATCTACTTCAATCTGTTTAAAGGCACTTGTGAGTAAACGCAGAGCATCTCTTCTCTTGACATCTTTGGCTTTCATCGCTTCTTTTACATGAAGGTTTATCGTTTGTCTTAAATTCATTTTTATCCTTGGAACTAAAATTGCTATCATTATAGCTAAATAAGTAAAGAGAATTCAATGAGAAAAAGTATTTTAGCTATGGCTAGTATTATTTATGTTACAATGTTTTTTACTGACTGCACAGCAGATGCAATCAAGCCAGAGATAAACTTTGAACCACCAAAATATGTAGAGCAGATGCCATCTCGTGAGTACAAACAAGATTTTGTAGCTACGGGTAGTATTTTTGGTCAAGGAGACAATCCTTTATTTGCAGATCATAAAGCCATGCATGTTAATGATCTAGTTACTGTTGTCATCTCAGAGAGATCTTCATCTAGCTTAAGTGGCTCTAAGGACTTATCAAAAGATGATGCTTCAAGCCTAGGTGGTTTTACTTTTAATACTACTAGTAGTGACGAGGCGACAAAGGCTAGGGTTGCAAAACTCAATGCCCTTTCTCAGGTCAGTGCCACTGGACAAACAACAAGTGCTTTTAAGGGAAGTGGTACAGCAACAAAAGATGCAAGTTTTACGACAACAATATCTGCTAGAATAGTAAAAGTTCTTGCGAATGGGAACTACTTTATCTCAGGAAAAAGAGAAATACTAATCGATAAACAAAAGCAAATTATTCAGGTGAGTGGTGTTATACGCCTTTATGATATAGGGCAATACAATAAAATAAGCTCAGCTCAGATTAGTGATGCTAAAATACTATATAAAATTGAGGGAGATGTAGATCGTGCAACACAACAAGGATGGGGGACCTCTATTATCCAAGCTATTTGGCCTTTTTAGTTTAGCGATTTCGCTTAGTGTAACTCAGCTAAATGCAGGATCATTTGAAAACTTTAAGAAAATGCAAACTGAGAGTTTTAAAAAATATAAAGATGAACGAGATAATGCTTTTTCAAAGTACCTCAAAGAAGAATGGTCTGCATATCAAGCACAACAAGGCAAAAAACTTTATGAAGAACAAAAACCTACAAAACTTCCAAAAAAAAGATTTGTCCCTATGGAAGAGGTGGGTCCAAAAGTAAATATAAAAGTTGCTAAAGAACTTCCCCAAAAATTTCCAAAAGTCATTATCATTAAAAAAGAAAAGATAAAGAAAGAAAAAATAGTTCAAAATGATGTTTATATAGATTTTTTTGGTTCAGGGTATAGTTTCAATATTGCACAGGGGTTGAAAAAATCAAATTTTTTCCCAAGAAATACTAACGGAGTAAGTAATTTTTTTAATGTGGTTGCTAGTAGTAACTATAAAGAGCTTATAGAGGAGATAAAACAGATAAAAAACAGGTTAAAGTTCAATGACTGGGCTCTGTATTTACTTGTCAATAAAATATCTCATACAGTACATAAAAATCAAGATAATGCAAATCTGATGACATGGTTTATTTTCAATAAATTAGGATATGCTGTTAAGGTTGGCTTAGCACATAAGCATATAGTCCTTATGTACTATTCAAAAAAAGTTATTTATTCTACTCCTAGTTATAGTTTTAAGAAAAAGAAATTTTATGTCATAGCAAACTACGCGAAAAATGGAGTTGGTAGCCTTTACTCATATCCTCAAAATTATCCCCATTCAAATAGGCCTCTTGATCTGAGTTTGAAAGTGTTACCGAAATTTGAAGATGCAATGAAGTATAAAGATTTGAGTTTCGTAGAGGGGACAAAAAAGTATTCTGTTGGTTTTAACTATAACCAAAATCTTATTGATTTTATGGCTACCTATCCGCAAGCAGATTATGAAACATATTTTAATGCACCACTGCAAAAGAATACTTATGATGAGATTGCTACAAAACTAAAATCATATGTTGATGGTAAAAAGATGAGTGATGCTATCAACTTTGTCTTGCATTTTGTACAAAAATCATTTGCGTATCAGGTAGATGAAGCTCAGTTTGGTCGTGAAAAGGTTATGTTTGCACAAGAAACTCTATACTACAATAAGTCAGATTGTGAAGATAGGGCTATACTCTTTTGCTCTTTAGTGAGGAGATTGTTTCAGATTGGTGTTGTGGGTGTAAAGTATAAAGACCATATGTCAACAGCTTTATATATCCCTCTAAGTGGAGATAGTGTCAGAACCGCTTCTCATCGTTTTGTCATAGCAGATCCTACTTATATCAATGCAAACATAGGGCAAAATATGCCAAAGTATAGATCTCTTAGACCAGAGAGTTTTGTATTAGTCCGATAAAGCTATTTTAACCCAAAATTATGCAGTAGGAATTTTTACTCAAGTGCATCATTAAAGAAAACAAACTGATTTTTTCCTTGTTTTTTTGCTTTATACATCGCTTTATCTGCATGAACTATGATATCGTTGATAGATTTCTCTCCATCAGGGAAAAAGTTTATGCCGATACTTGAGCTTGTATTGATTTGTAAATCATCAATATAGTAAGTAGCACTGAGCGTGCTAATAATCTTATTGCATATCTCTTGTAAACCTAAGATAGCTTCTGATCCTCTTTTGTCAACATTTAAAAGCATAACGGCAAACTCATCACCACTCAATCGTGAGAGAATATCCCCTTCTCTTGTAACGCTTTTAAGCCTCTCTGCAACATCTATAATGATCTTATCTCCAACATTATGTCCATAGGTGTCATTGATGGATTTGAAGTTATCAAGATCTATAAATAAAAAGGCATGTACAAAATCATGTCGTTTGGCTTTAACAAACTCCTCTTGAAGTCTTGCCATGAGTGACTTTCTGTTGAGCAGTCCTGTTAAAAAATCATGGTCTGCTTGGTACTGTGCAGTTTCTTGTGCTTGTTTGATTAAGGAGATGTCTATAAACTGTGCTATGTAGTGTGTCGTCTCTTTAAGTTCATTTTTAATCGCTGTGATGGAAAGCATCTCAGGGAAGATCTCTCCATCTTTTCTTTTGTTGTAAATCTCTCCATGCCAACGACCATGAATGATGAGCTCACTCCACATATTTTCATAAAACTCCTTGGAATGAACATTTGATTGAAGTATTCTTGGATTTTTGCCGAGTACCTCTTCTTTGGTATAACCTGTAATCTCACAAAAAGATTTATTGACTTTGATGATATCCCCTTGCATATCTGTAATCGTCATCGCCTCTTGTGCCTCAAAGGCATAGGCAGAGATACGAAGTGCTTCTAAATCTTTTTTTCGTTTCTCTTGGGTAGATACTTTAGAGATCGCAAAAGAGAGTTCATCTATGATTCTCTCTACAACTGAGATATACTCCCCATCAAAGGCATACTCTTTATCGCTAAATATGATAACAGTACCTATAATATTGTTTTCATTATTGATAGGAAAAGATGCTACTGAATTTATAGAGTTGAAAATAGAAAGATTATTATATTCTGGTCTATTTTTAATCTCATTTTTATCTGCGAAGAGGATGGATTTGTCGAGTATTGATTTTGCGGCAAGTGAAAGAATGGAATACTTTTTTTTGTCTATTTTGAAGTTGAGAGAAAAATTTTTATGAGTAGATTGTGCCGCACAGGCTTCATGTACAATGTTCTCTTTCCCTTCATCAACTAAACCTATCCAGATCAGTTTTGAGTTACTATTTTCATATAAAGTCCTAGCAAAGTATTGGTACAGATCAGAAATGTTATCAATATGTATCATGGCATCATTTATCTGACTTAAGAGTTGATACATATTTTTAGTTGTATCTAACTTCTGTATATATTGTTCTTCATTGTGCATCAGTTTTTTGAGAGAGATAAAAAGTATAAACAAAGCCATAAAAGCTAAAAACCAAAGGACAATAATCATATAAAGAGAAGAAAGAGATTTTTTATAATTTATATCTACATTATGATTGTAATATGTAAGTATAGCTACAGTGACAGCATTGTAGATATCTATTTGCGAAGAGATAAGAGTAAACCATTCTTTGGAATTTATCTTTATTTTATCTTGAGCTAAAATTTTTTTTCTTAGATTATCGAGTTTATCTTCCAACTCTATATTTGATTTTGAGAGATAAATATCAGTGGTCTTTAAGGAGCTATCAAGAAAAAATCTTTCTTTGAGCTGTTCTTGCCTTATCTGAAAGTTGATAATTTTATCTACATATATTTTATCGTATCTGTTGGCGATAAGTAGATAGTAAGTGTAGGCTCTCTCAAGTCCAGCATACTCTTTCATCTTTTGTAAGAGCACTATGGCATCTGCATCGTTACGAAGCTCTTGGAAGAGGGAGGTAAATATCTCGATGCTCTTAATGAGTTGTCTGTTTATATTTGAGTAATATTTAATCTCCCTTTTAAAATTGATAGTATGATTTAATATTTGATTCCGAATATTTTGGATTTTAAAAAGTTCTTGGATGATCTCTTTAAAAAGTGGTTTTATCTTATAGCCTATCTCTGATTTTAGTATATCTTTATCTTGGGATGTCATGCGAATAAGGTAGAGAAGATTATTTTTAGCTTTATCGGTTTTTGTAAATTGTTCTAAGAGTTGACCTTTATAAGGTAAAGTGTCTTTAGCAACAATATAACCAGCACTTAAACCTCTTTCTATCTGAATGTTGTGGATGAGTTTGTTAAGGACTAAGGTGACTTTTGTGGTAAGTTTAAAGGTGGAGGCTTTTTGCCTTTTCTCGTATTCGGAAAGCACAAAGATAGATGAAAAATAGAGGAGTGCAAGTGCTGGTAAAAAGAAGATAATAAAAATCTTAAGCTTAAATTGTTTGTTGTCCATGTAAGATTATATTACTGTCAATATTAAAAATCACTTCAAGTTATAAAAAAGCTTAAGAGAATACAACAAGATGCCAAAATTGTGACATCTTCATGGATTAGTAGTTAAATGCTACTTTGTATGTTGGATCATCTTCTTCGTAAGAACAGTGTGGACCCGCTTTTTTTAAGATGGCTTTACAGTCAGCTGAAAGGTGGCGAAGGAGAAGGTTTTTTCCTGAATCTTCATACTTTTTTGTTAATGCATCTATGGCTTCCACTCCTGATGCATCCATCACTCGTGCATTTTTAAAGTCAATAACAACTTTTGGTGGATCGTTTGGAACATCAAAGTTTTCCCCAAAGCTTGTGGTACTTGCAAAAAAGAGTGGACCATTAAGAAGATATACTTTTGTCCCATCATCTTCCGTGCGTGTTTGAGCCCAAATGCGGGCATGTTTCCAAGCAAAAACTAAGGCGGAGATGATGATACCTGCAATCACAGCGACAGCTAAATCTTCAACAACGGTGATGAGCGTTACTACTATCATAACAAAAGCATCACTTTTTGGCATATGTTTGAGATGGGAGAAACTAGACCATTCAAAAGTTCCGATGCTCACCATAAACATAATCCCAATGAGAACAGCTACAGGGATGACACTGAGTATATCTGTCGTAAATACAACTAAGATGAGAAGTCCAATAGCAGCGACAAAGGAGGAGAGACGACCAAGTCCACCAGAAGTGTAGTTGATGATGCTTTGTCCTATCATCGCACAACCAGCCATGCCACCAAAGAAGCCACACGCAATATTACCTGTCCCTTGTGCTATACACTCTTTGTTCCCACTGCCACGAGTTCCACTCATCTCATCTAAAACTGAGAGCGTAAGTAGCGATTCAATAAGTCCTACAAGTCCTATTATAATAGCATAGGGAAGTACCATGATGATGGCATCAAGGCTTAAAATATTTTGAGGAATAACAAACGATGGAAGCTCTCCAGCAAACTGACTAAGGTCTGTTAGTTGACCAACTAAAAGAGTTTGCAAACCGCTGTAGTAAACAACTAAAGTTATCACCACAATAGCAACAAGTCCTGAGGGTACTGCTTTTGTGACCTTAGGGAGATAATACATAATAAGCATTGTGATAAAAACTAAAAGGTACATTGTAAAACCTTGCCCCTCAAAAAACTTAAACTGTGCGGTTGCAATAACAATAGCAAGTCCATTGACAAAGCCATACATAGCAGGTTGTGGTACAAGTCGGATAAACTTTCCTAGTTTTAATAGTCCTACACCAACCTGCATAATGCCTGCTAATATGGTAGCTAAAAGGATATAGTGGAGTATGCCCATGCTCAGTGCATCACCTGCAATCCCCTGTGCAGAGAGCATAGCGTGGGCTTTAAGAGATAAGCCTACTAAAACAATAGCAACTGCCCCTGTAGCCCCAGAAATCATCCCAGGTTTACCACCAATGAGAGAGGTGATGAGTCCAAGGATAAAAGCAGTATAGAGTCCAACGATAGGGCTGACATTTGCAATGAAACTAAAAGCAATAGCTTCAGGGACAAGAGCGACAGCAACAACAAGACCTGAGAGGATGTCATTTTTAATATTTTCTTTGTTGTATTTTCTTATATCGAACAAATTGTACCTTTATTGGAGTGAGCTGAGTTGCTCTTTTACTTTTGCCTGTTTTTCTGTTGCATCTTTAAGCAGTGTACGATTTTTTTCAAGTACATCTGCAGGAGCATTTGAGACAAAGCGTTCATTGCTTAGCATCTTAGAGATTTTGTCTATCTCTTTTTGCAGTTTTTCATCTTGGCGTGTAAGTTTTGTGATGATAGGTGTTAAGTCTATAGAATCAGTAGGGATAAATGTCTCACACAAGTCAGATATATCACTTACTGCATTGTCTATCTTTGTTTGAGTAAACTCTACAACTTCAACTTTAGCAAGTCTAAGGATAAACGGTAACATCCTCTCTTTGTCTTTGTCCTTGAGCCCATCTATCTTGACATATGCTTTTGAAATCTTTTGGTTGGCTAAATCAACTAAAACTTTTGCACGACGGATGGAGATAATAGTGTCCATAATAAGATTGAAAGTCTTTTCCTCTTTACGCTTTTTAGTTTTATGAGGGTAAGCTTTTATCATGATAGACTCATCACCATTTTGTAGTGAAGTGCCTGAGAGTTCATGGTAGAGATATTCTGTTACAAAAGGCATGAAAGGGTGTAGAAGTTTCATAGACTCTTTGAAGATAGCTCCAAGTTCGATTATGGAGCTCTTGTCAGCTTTAGAGAGTTCTATCCCCCAACCACAAAATTCATTCCAGATAAATCTATAGATAATAGTCGCGGCATCGTTGAATTTGTATGCATCTAATGCCTCTCGAACTTCAAGTGTAGCTTGGTTGAGTCGTGATGCCATATATTTTGCAAGGTCAGTTGTGAGACAAAAACCAGCTAAATCTGGAAAAGTTTGGGCATTCATCTGTAAGTATTTTGATGCATTGTAGAGTTTATTTGTAAAGTTTCTGTTGAGCTCAAGTTTCTCTTTACTCATACGAATATCACGACCTTGTGCGGCAGAGATAGCAAGAGTAAAACGGAGTATATCTGCGGAGTATTCGTTTACCATATCAAGTGGGTCGATCACATTACCCTTTGACTTAGACATTTTATTGCCATGTTCATCACGCACTAGGGCATGAAGATAGATATGGTTAAATGGAAGTTTCCCGTTAAAATGTTCCCCCATCATCATCATTCTTGCTACCCAGAAAAATAAGATATCAAAACCAGTAATGAGAAGTGAGTTTGGATAAAAATCTTTCATATCATCACTGGAGAAAAGTTTGTCCATCTCTGTATCGCCATCTCCCCAACCGAGTGTTGAAAAAGGCCATAAAGCAGAGGAGAACCAAGTATCAAGGACATCGGGGTCTTGTGTGATGTTTTTACTCGCACATTTTGGACACCCCTCTGGATGTTCCTCTTGTGAAGCAAACTCATGGTCACAGTCCCCGCAGTAAAATACAGGTATCTGATGTCCCCACCAAAGTTGGCGAGATATACACCAGTCTCGAAGTTCACCCATCCAAGCGTTGTAAGAGTTTATCCAGTGTGGTGGAAAAAATTGTGCCTCACCATTGTTGGTTTTTGCTATAGATTTGGCAGCTACCTCTTTACGAAGGAACCATTGTTTAGAGATATATGGTTCTACTACATTTTTACATCTATAACAGTGACCTACCTGATGTTTATGCTCCTCTATCTTTACTATAAAGCCTTCTTCTTGAAGTCTTGCTACGATGATATCACGAGCTTCTAGTCTGTCTAGCCCTTTGAACTCTTCTGCATAGTCATTTAAAATCCCTTTTTCATCAAACACAGTAATGAACTCTAGGTCATGTCTTTTTCCAACTTCATAGTCATTTTGGTCATGGGCTGGTGTCACTTTTACAACACCTGTTCCAAACTCCATATCAACATGTGTATCGGCGATGATGTTTACTTCACGGCTAAGGAGTGGAAGACGAATTTTTTTACCTATGAGTTTTTTATATCGTTCATCATCAGGATGCACCATCACTGCGGTATCACCAAAGTATGTCTCTGGACGCGTTGTTGCTACCTCTACAAAGCCACTTCCATCGGCAAATGGGTATTTGATGTGATAAAATTTACCATCGGTATCTTCATGCTCCACCTCTATGTCTGAGAGTGCGCCATCATGTGTACACCAGTTTACCATGTAGTTGCCACGGATGATGAGACCCTCATTGTAAAGATGCACAAATGACTCTCTTACCGACTTTTGAAGTCCCTTGTCCATAGTAAATCGCTCACGCTTCCATGCAGGTGTTACACCCATCTTTCGGAGTTGTTCTGTCATAATGCCAGCTGATTCTTCTTTCCATGCCCAAGCCCGTTCTAAAAAATCTTCACGACCTATCTCTTCTTTTGTTGTACCAGATGCAAGGATTTGTTTTTCAACTACATTTTGTGTAGCTATCCCCGCATGGTCAGTCCCTGGTTGCCAAAGAGTTTTGTACCCATCCATCCGTTTATAACGAGTGATAATATCTTGGAGTGTAAAAGTGAGTGCATGACCAATGTGTAAGCGACCTGTAACATTTGGTGGTGGCATCATGAGCGAGAAATTTTTTCCCTCTTTTTGGATTGCCTTGTTGGAATCTACTTCAAAGTAGCCTCTCTCTTCACATATTTTATAAAATTCATTTTCAATATCTTGCGGATTGTACTTGTCTGACATCTTTTGCCTTCATCTATTAGGTATAATTTCGCGATTATATCTAAAAAAGTATGAGAACACGGTTAACCCCAAATGATGCAATAGAAAAATTAAAAACTTCACCTATCATTGCACCCAATGGATATTCATCAAAAATGACCACCACCAATAAGGTGGCTTATCATTTTTGCTAAACATCCCTTGGGCACAAGCATAGGCAAATTTTAGAAATCCCTATTGCATAATTTGGGTTAATAATATCAAGGTATAATCATGTTTTTAAAACCTAAAATATATAGGAAAAAAATTGCCCCTTTCTCGTCTCAATAAAGAACAATACAATGCTGCAATATCAGATTTTAAACACAACCTTATTATTGCTTCTGCTGGGACTGGGAAGACCTCTACCATAGTTGGTCGTATAGCACATCTCCTCGGTAAGGGGATAGAACCAAGTGAGATCCTTTTGCTTACCTTTACAAATAAAGCTGCTGCAGAGATGGTTGCTAGAGTGGCTGAATACTTTGGAGATGATGTAGCTTCAAAAATAGATGCAGGGACTTTTCATGCCGTGAGTTATAGGTGGCTTAAAAAATACGACAAAAAGATAGTCCTCAAACAACAACGAGAGCTTAAAACTCTTTTTCGTTCTGTATTTGAGAAACGCTCTTTTAAGAACATCGATGCCGAGGTACAGCCTTATGGTGGTAACTATCTTTATGATATGTACTCTTTTTATCAAAATACAGAGCTAGAGAACAATTTTGAGGATTGGATTAAAGAGAGCTTTGCTGAACATGAACTCTTTGCTCTTATCTATGCAGATGTGGTTGATGAATTTGAGATACTAAAAAAAGAGTATGGCTTTGTAAATTTTAATGACTTACTTCTTCATTTTCGTGAGTTATGTTCCCATTACGATTTGGGTTATAAGGAGATTCTCATAGATGAGTATCAAGATACCAACGCATTGCAAGGGACACTTGTTGATGCTATGAATCCACCCTCCCTCTTTTGTGTAGGGGATTATGACCAGAGCATCTATGCTTTTAATGGGGCGGACATAACCATAATAGGCTCATTCAATAAAAAATTTCCTGATGCAGTAGTGCATACCCTTACAAAAAATTATCGTTCATCACCTCCCATCCTTTCACTTGCCACAAAGGTGATAGAACACAATGAACGCATCTACCCAAAACAGTTAGAGGTGACAAGACAAGGCTCATTTAGTACACCTAAGCTTTTAGCTTACGATGAACTTTTTGATCAATACCATGCTATTGCTATGAAGATACGAGAGAGTCAAACTCCCCATGAAGAGATAGCTGTCATCTTTCGTAATAATGCTACTGCAGATGGTATTGAAGTGGGGCTTCGCGAACTTGATATCCCTTGTAAAAGAAAAGGAGGGACAAGCTTTTTTGATTCAAAAGAGGTCAAAGCTGTCCTTGACATCTTTACACTTCTTGTTAATGAAGCAGATATGATGAGCTTTATCCATGTATTTGAATATGCTAGAGGGATAGGCTCAGCGATGGCAAAAGAACTTTATCTTGGACTCAAATTTTCAGGTGCAGGCAGTATGTCAACTGGGCTTTATGCTCCAGATGAGCATATAAGAAATCCATTTGAGAAAAGAAAGCTCAACCATCAACTTGGACTTTTTGATGAGTTCTTAGAACTTGGTGCTGTTGGTAAGTTCGCTAAACTAGGTTTTCAAGAGAAGTTTATGAAAAATCCAGTGCTTAAACATCCAAAACTTACAAAAGACAGTGCTACATTTCTACATAATTTTTATCTTTTGTTTCGTGAGATAAAAGGGATGAGTGAGCCAAAAGCTGTTGTCAAAAAAATCTATCAATCCGAAACCTTTAAATATATTGCAGATATACTCTCCAGTAAAAGAGCACAACTTAAAGATGGTACGATTGATGAGAAACAAAAAAATGAATCTTTAGTAAAAATTCAACGAAAGATGATGCTCTTAGAGGAACTTTCAACACCGTACAAAGAGCATGCAAGGTTTTTAAATGCGATGATATTAGGTTCTTCCGATTTGACACAAGGGGAGGGTGTAAATCTCCTTAGTGTCCATGCATCAAAAGGACTCGAGTACAAAGAGGTTTATGTCATAGATATGATGGATGGACGCTTTCCAAATAGAAAACTCATGCAACGGGGTGGCAGTTTAGATGAAGAGAGAAGACTTTTTTATGTCTCAGTAACTAGGGCAAAAGATATACTCTATCTCTCTTATGCAAAATATGACAAGATAAAAAAGATGAACTTTATCGCTTCTCAGTTTTTGTATGAAGCGGGTATGGTACCAAAAGATGAAGCTTATCGGGCATTGATACAAAAAGAACAAGATAAAGAGGATGAGAAAAACTAAATTTCTAAAGATATAACTTTTAATAAAGGTAAAAAATATGATTCAAATTTGGCACAATCCAAGACTTCTATAATTACAGAAGATTTCATGAAACACTTGAGTATAAAAAACCTATGAATGTTTACTTTGAGAGTTTGAAAATAAATATGAAAAAGGTTGAAATTCAAAAAGAAAATGTAGCATAAAGTTACAGATTAGGACGGAATAAGGATTTTGAAAATGTTGTCTTGACTTTTTGGGGTGGTATATTGTTAATAAAATTTAAACGTGGCGACTACGCTGTTTTGTTATGTGTTTAATCATATGCTTTTTGTCAATGCCTAAAATCTATAACAGCCACAATGAGTTTATCATCTTCAATAAGATAAAAGAGCCTATAGTTCCCCATCCTATATCTATAATAGCCTTCTAAATTATCTTTTAATTTTTTTATATTTGAACCATAAAATGGATTTTCTCTAAGTTGAGGATATACAAAATTTTCAATTTTTGCATAGAGTTTTTTATCTAATTTCTTTTTAACTTTTTCAAAAGTTTTAGTTTCAGCAATTTGGTAGTTAGACAATTGAGTAATCGCCTTTTTTGAAATCTTCTAATCCATTCATCAAGTTATTTACAAGTTCTTTGTCTTCTAAAATTTCATTCATTTCATCTTTCTCTACAAATTGTGATGAAGTGAGATATTGCATTGTTGCAAACTCTATAAAGTTTGAAAGATTTCTTCTTTGTCCATCTGCTGCAAGTTTTATCATACTATAAACAGAATCATCTACTCTCATTGTAACTGTTTTCATGGTAAAATCCTTGAATATTTAATAGTCTAATTGTATTCAATTTTATTCTTTTTGTCAAATAGTCTGGCTTTCACATAACGGTCGAGTATAGCCAATAAGTCGCCGCTAGGTAATGTATTGGATACTCTGTTTTGTTAGCATTTTAAACTTCAATATCTAATACAATTTTCACTTGTTTATCTATCTCTAGCATTTCTTTATAAGTAAGTTTAATAAGTACACCCTCTAAGATTCTTTGATTATCTAAAGCTCTTATCTGGTCACATAGTACATCACTCGTTTTTTCTAATTTATCTTTTTTTGTAATTCTATACCTTAAAGGGTATGTATTATCTATTAAAACTGTTGAGATTGGTAAAATAATAGTTGTAGGGTGATTACAATCATTCAAAATATTAGTTTGATAAATTAGAACAGGTCTTATTTTACCAACTTCATTCCCTTTTTTAGGGTTAAGTTTAGCTAGATATATTTCACCTTTTTGAAACATTACAACCCATCACTTAAAGTATGTTCAAACTCTTGGGAAATGTTTAAACTCTCTTCTCTCACTTTGAAAGAAGCATTTTTAATCTGCTCTTTAAGTTTTTCTTTTTCTAAGGCATTTTTGTAATAAATAACTGCTTTTCTGATTAAATCACTTTTAGTTGTTTGCAAGATTTTAACCATATCTTCTAATGTGTTATAAAAAGTGTCATCAGATTTTAAAGTAATTGTGTGCATTAACTGTCCTTTTTTTCTTTATTATAGAACAAATTATCTTAAAGTAATATTTTAGTAATACTGTAATGCTAACGACTGAAGATAGCCGATAAATTTCCGCTAGGTAATTTATTGGATACTCTGTTTTGTTATCAAGTAGATTAAATTTTTCCTGCATATAAATCATAAATAGGAAATGCTAATTCATAATCATTCCATTCTATTTCACCATAAGCAAGATTAAATTTTTGAAATAGCTTTTGATTTTGATATTTTTTTATATCTGGATGAACTGATGAAAAAATGAAGTTTTTAAAATCAATAATTTTTTTAATACCATCATTAAATTCAAAAGCTATTTTATAATCACTAAGATAGTTTGCTTTTTCAATGTTGATAATCTTATCCATTATTTTACTTTACCCTCAATTTTAATACATTCTATTGATTTATGATAAACAAAATAATCAATCCATTTTTGAACAATATCATCTTTAAATTTATTTACGAAATTTTTAAACTCTTTTAGCTCTTTTTTTGAAAGTGGTTTTTTACCCTTAACATCAGTAATTTTAATTTCAATAATCTTACCATCTTTAATGATAAATTCTGCTTTTGATTCTAAAGCTTGAAATTTTCCATGAACATGAATTGGCTCGTGTTCATTAGAGTAAAACATAATGATAATTCCAAGATATTCAAAAATTTTAGGCATAAAAACTTCCTTTTTGAAATTATAACTAACTTTAAATTTCTTTTGACTTTAGTAAAGTTTTTTGTGGGTTGATAACGGTCGAAGATAGCCGATAAATTCCCGCTAGGTAATTTATTGGCTACTCTGTTTTGTTATACTACTTACTTGCCAAAATTTTTCTTTAAATTTTCTATCTTTACCGTTGTATTCTTTTCATCTAATGTTTCTTTAAACTCTTTATCATTAAATTGACCATTGTAAATAATTTGATTTATAAATTTTGACAATACTTCTGTTTCTAATTCATTAGATTGAATTTGGTCAATACATTTTTTAAACCTTGATTTATCTAGTGTTCTTATTTGGCTAATATTAGCTGACCCTTTATCTTCTAACTCTAATGTAAATTTATTTTGTGACTTTTTTTCACTTGTAGAAACAAAAAAACCTATTGGTGTTTCTGACTTTATATTGTACTCTGTTGCACTAATTACATAAAACGGTCTATTTCCATATTGTTCATGACCTTTACTGCAAGATTTCTCTCCTAATTCGACCATTCAAATTGAATGTTGTTTGATTTCTATCATATATTTATTCCTTTAAGTATAACGGCTGAGTACAAAAATATGTTATCTGTTTTTGTACTCTTTTAAGTTTCACAATGGTAGCTAAATACCTTTACCTAATCAAGCTTTTTTCGGCAGAGGTAACATAT
>JALUXP010000030.1 GCA_027013295.1 Sulfurimonas sp. | reverse complement strand
AAAACTCCTCTTTCACAAAAAGATAAGTCAAGAATTAGAGCATAGTGTCTATGGAGGGGTTGTTCCAGAACTTGCCGCAAGACTTCATGCAGAGGCACTCCCAAAGATACTAGCAGAGTGTAAACCCTACTTTGAAAAGCTCAAGGCTGTAGCAGTTACTTCTACTCCTGGATTGGCTGTTACACTTGTAGAGGGGGTAACGATGGCAAAGGCTATCTCTATAGCACTGGATATCCCCCTCATAGGGGTAAACCATCTTGTTGGGCATATCTACTCACTCTTTATAGAAAAAGAAACAAGTTTCCCCCTCACGGTACTTTTAGTTTCAGGTGGACATACACAGGTGATGGAGGTCAAATCTTTACAAGAGATAACTACAGTCGCCAAAAGTATGGATGATAGTTTTGGTGAGAGTTTTGACAAAGTAGCGAAGATGATGGGACTTGGTTACCCAGGTGGTCCACTCATCCAAGAGCTAGCAAAGGGGGGAGATAGACTCAAACACCCCTTTACTATACCACTTTCACAATCCCCATTGATAGCTTTTTCATACTCAGGGCTGAAAAATGCAGTGAGACTTGCTATCCAAAAAGCAAACGAAGATGATTACAAAGATATCGCCGCTTCTTTTGAACATATAGCAACAAGGCATCTCACTCAAAAGCTAAAAAAGTATTTTAAAACAAACAAACCACAAAGATTTGCCATAGTTGGTGGTGCATCTGCTAACATCTACTTGCGAGATCAGATTAAAGAGCTTTTAGCACCATTTGATGCATCATTACTCTTGAGTGAACTTAGATATTGTTCAGACAATGCTGCGATGATAGGCAGAGTTGCTATAGAGATGTATGAAAAGGGGATTTTTGAGGATATAAAAAGTCTCAGTAGCTCACCAAGATCAACACTTTAAAACTTAAACTTAACTATAACTTAATTAAATAGTTTATAAAGTTAAATAAGACTAAAATTATCCGATTTTGTCTATACTTCTACTACAAAAAAGGTTTGAAGCTCTTTATTCAAAAAATGCCAAGGCATTTTGAGCTTCCTGCCAATAAAATTAAGGAATTGAATATGGCAACAACTAAATTCAAAGGTACAGAAGTAGAGTTATTAGGAAATGAAGTAAATGTTGGAGACAAAGCACCAGCAATCACTGTAGTAAATTCAGATGGTTTAGGCGACATCGTAGTAGGTGGAGCTCAAGATGAGAAACAATTAATTATTGTTGTTCCTTCACTAGATACTGGTGTATGTGCTACAGAGACTCGTAACTTCAATGCAAAAGCAGCAGCTTTAAGTGGTGTTAAAACTACAGTTGTATCTCTTGACTTACCATTCGCATCTGGAAGATTTTGTTCAGCAGAGGGTATCAACGACTTAACTGTTGCTTCTGACTTTAGAAACAAAGATTTTGCAAACGCTTATGGTGTACTTCTTGGTGGATCAGTTTTAGCTGGTGTTACATGTCGTGCAATCTTCGTAGTAGAAACTGATGGTACAGTATCTTACAAAGAGATCGTTCCAGAAATTACTGAAGAGCCTAACTACGATGCTGCAATCGCTGCAGTAAGTTAAGTAAGCTTTTTTTTAAAAACATCTTTCTCCAAAGATAATTTTTTAAGCCACTTAAGTGTGGCTTTTTCAGAGATGTATGTGTCCGTACAGTCTCTTTTTCTTTCTCCTTTTGAGGGCTTTTTGCCCTCATATGCTTATAAATATCATCTAATTTGATACTTTAAGAAAACTACTTCATCCACTTTGCTATAATATCCCTAATTTATTTTAAAGATACAATATGATTAAGAATTATTCCATAGGAAAAAGAATACTTTCAGTCTTGGCTATAGCTACAACTTTTGCAACTGTTGCAAGTGCAGACTTTGCAAGAGTGGAGATGGGTGCTGGTGCTTGGATGCAAACACCTAGTGGATTACTTAGTTATACAGACAGTTCTGGTACAAGTCTTAAAGATATATCACAAGAGACTAAACAAACTGAGGGTTATGCTTGGTTACTTATCAAACATCCAATTCCAATTTTACCAAATATAAGACTTGAATATGTAGATACATTAAACATAGGTAAATTTTCAGTAGCTTATAATGGATTTTCTTCTGCTGAAGCTGGCTCATCAAAGCTTAAAATGACACAATATGATGTTGTTCCTTACTACAATATTTTAGATAACACTGGCTGGATGACTTTAGACTTAGGTCTAGATGTAAAAGTTATACAACTTAACTATACAGCTGATGCAACTCTTATTCAAGCAACAACTGCGAAGATGCTCGCAATCCCTTTAGGTTATGTGAGAGCTAGAGTTCAAGCACCATTCATGAACTGGGGTGTAGAAGCAGATATTAAATATCTTTCTTATGGTGGTAACACTGTTTCAGATAAGAGAGTGAAAGTTGATTATACTTTTGGTGCTTTTCCTATCATCCAACCAGCCATTGAGATAGGGTATAGAGTTCAAAAATTTGATCTATCAAACGGTGGATATGCTGTTAATCTGGAATACAAAGGTGTTTACGCAGGTCTAATGCTAAGATTCTAAGCAAAGCTCGTAACTCGTAGGAGCTCGTATTTTCAAAGAAAATATGATACCCGTAGAGTTACAATAAATGAGCTTTGCTTACACCTTTAGGTGTCCTCGTAACTCGTAGGAGCTCGTATTTTCAAAGAAAATATGATACCCGTAGAGTTACAATAAATGAGCTTTGCTTACACCTTTAGGTGTCCTCGTAACTCGTAGGAGCTCGTATCTTTCTCAAAAATCTTTATTTCACACTCTAACTTAATATTAAATCTCTCAAAAACTCTTTTTTTAGCCTCATCTATCAGGTAGATAGCATCATCAAAACATCCATCACCATGATTGACTAAAAAATTAGCATGTTCAGTGCTAAACTCCATGTCACCAACTCGAACACCTTTAAGCCCAACGGCTTCTATGAGTCGTCCAGCATAGTCACCATCAGGGTTTTTAAAACAGCTTCCAGCTGATGGAGTGCTTGGTTGGTTTGAACGCATCTTTTTAAACATCTCTACTTTGGTATTATCAAAGCCTAGTTCTATGTTAAATGTAGCTTCTAAGATTGGTGAAGATATATTTGTGTGTCTGTATCCAAACTCTATATCTTGTTTTTGAAGAGTTTGCGTAGAAGTTTTTAAAGATATGAGATGATTAAAGATTTCATATTCTTGTAGTCCTGCATTCATATAAACCAAACCACCAAGAGTTCCAGGCAGATGAGAGAGAAATTCAAAATTTGCGATATTGTTTTTTTTGCAAAACGAGGCAATTTTTCCTGATGGAGTAGCCGCTCCGATGATCAATGAATCCTCTTCTACCTTTATATAATCAAATTTTTTAGATAGTTTTGCAAGGGGCGGAGGGTTATCCCCTATGAGTATGTTATTACATGAACCTATAAGATATGAATTCCCAAGTAGAACTTGGGAACTAGACTTTTGTTCTGATGCTTCAACACCTTGTCCATCTTGTTTTCTAGTTGTACTTGGGAATGCAGACCTACACTCCTCAATACTATCTATCATAAATACATCTAATTCTCCACCAACCTTTATAGAGCTAAATTTTTTGAAGTTTATCTTTTTTGTCATTGAACAAAAGTTGGAATCAAGCTAAAGACATGTGTAGCAAAATCGGTGATGGAGTTAAGCATCCAAGGCATCGTAAGGATGATGACAACAACTATGCCGATAACCTTTGGGATAAATGAGAGTGTCATCTCATTTATCTGCGTAGTCGCTTGAAAGATAGAAACTGCAAGACCAATAAACATCCCAGTAAGAAGCCCGGGAAGTGCCAGTAAGAGGGCTATTTTAAAAGTTTCTATCCCTAAGGCGACAAGTTTGGATTCCATTATTAACCTTTACGAATCTCTTTATATTCGGTTGGTATCATATAGTCTTGGACTGTTACAAGGTCATCGTAAAAGCCATTTTTAAGCCCAAGCTCAAAGAGTTTGTCTATTGCCTTGTACTGAATCTCACTGAGTTCTATCGACTCATCATTGGCGTAGAGTTCTAGGTACTTCTCAAGTGTAGGTGCATCTATGCGTACTAAGTCTCTCTCTAAGAGCATCTCTGAGAGCTTTTGCTTATGTTTTCGTGCTACATCGACAGCTTTTGTGAGTGTTCTCTCATACTCAATCGCTTTATTGAGTGGGATTGCACGGCTTATTGCCATGCCACCAAGAGGCAGAGGTAGCTCTTTGCCTGCGAGCTCTTGCCAAATATCCCACATCTCTATCTCAACATCAAGTGCATCATCATAGGTTAAGATGCTCTCGTGGATGAGTACACCTGCATCAACGACACCATCAAGTACAGCTTTTTCGATCTCTAAAAAGTTCATGTAAGTTACTCGAGCATCTGGGTACTTGATGCGAAAGAGCATCGCATTTGTAGTGTGTTCACCACTAAGCGCTACTTTGAAGTTGCGTTTGAGTTTAGTCCCTTTTTTCTTCATCACTTTAGGACCATAACCCTCACCAAAACTTACTGCTGTACGGAGTGGTGCATAGTCCTCTTTGATGTGCGGATAGAGTGCGAAACTTATAGCGACTATCTCGTATTCGCCTTTAAGTGCTTTTTCATTGAGTGTTTGGATATCTTCTGCGATG
Source organism: Sulfurimonas sp. (assembly GCA_027013295.1). GTDB lineage: Bacteria > Campylobacterota > Campylobacteria > Campylobacterales > Sulfurimonadaceae > Sulfurimonas. The sequence continues at coordinate 14,349 of JALUXP010000030.1, read as the reverse complement.
TTATCAAATACAGTATTTTCCATATCAACCCAGCCAAATTTAATGGCATAGTACATAAAGATATCATCAGCATCGGGGGAGTGTGCAATTAACATTTTTTTCATAAACAGAGTTTATCCAATTTTTGTAAAAGATTTGCTTATTAATACTGACTTAACCAAAATTGTTTTATCATACAGTTATGATTAAAAAGAAAAATTTTAATGAAATTTGGATTGAGCAACTTCTCAATAGTTCTCATGTAGGTATCTTAGTTGTAGATAATGAACGAAATAACTTATTTGTAAATGCCCATTTGTGTGAATTGATGGGTTATTCAGAGGAAGAGTTTCTAGCATCTAATGCTAGGATATTTCATCTCTCACAAGAGAGCTATTTAGAATTTGGAAAAAAAGCTTTTGCGTTTGCGTTAGAGGGGAAGCCTGTCGAGTTAGACTACCAATTTAGAAAAAAAGATGGGACAATTTTTTGGATACATATCTCTGGTGATCTTATTTCTAGTAAAAAAGAGGTACTCTGGAGTGTTGTTGACATTTCACAAAGAAAAACTTTAGAACTTGAGTCCTATAAAAAAGCACAGATTGTAGATCAAATGCAAGATGGCATAGTGACAATAGACTTGGCAGGAAATGCAACAAGTTGGAACTCTGGTGCACAGCGTATATTGGGTTATGCACCTAAAGATGTGATAGGCAAATCAACCGAGATGCTCTACTTGGATGTAGATTATGAAACTCGTCAGAAAAATATACAATCGTTACTGCGCAAAGGTGTTTTTAGAACTGAGCGAAGATTTGTAGCCAAAGACCAGAGCATTAAAGAGTGTGACTTAACTGGCTCATTGCTTAGAGATAACGATGGTGCCGTATTGGGGATGATAGGCTATTTTAAAGATATCAGCGAAAGAAAAAAAGAGCAAAAATCACTCAAAGAAACAAACTACAATCTTCAACAATATATGGATGTGATAGACAAAATAGATATAGGTATCTTTGTTGTTGATGATGATTTTAGAGTCCGTTTTATGAACAATACTATGAAAAAATGGTTTGGAGACCAAACAAATAAAACTTGTTACTCCTCTGTGGTAAATCTTGATGAACCTTGTCCCTACTGTAAACTTCATGAGGTTATCCATGAAAATGAAAAAGTAGTTTATGAGCCAATAACACCAGATGGACAGTCCTTTGACATCGTTGCTACCTCCATCAAAAATCCCGATGGAACCATCAGCAAAATGGAGGTTATACGAAATGTAACTGAGAAGAAAAATGCGGAGAAAAGTTTGTTAGAGCAAAAAGAGGAGCTCAGGTATCAAGCACATCATGATGCTCTTACTGGTTTAGCCAATCGAGTACTCTTTAACGATAGATTAGAACAAGGCATCAAAAAAGCCAAACGCCTTGAAAATAAATTAGCATTATTGTTTATTGATTTAGACCATTTTAAAGAGATCAATGACTCTTTAGGGCATCAAATTGGTGATGAAGTGCTTAAAGAAACGACACAAAGATTGCATTCTATCATCAGAGAGGAGGATAGCCTTGCCCGTTTAGGTGGAGATGAATTTACCATCATCATAGAAAACATCCAAAAGAGTCAAGATGCATCTTCTTTTGCAAATAAAATCCTAAAAGTCTTAGCAAAACCATTGAGCATCGAGGGACATACTCTATATGTATCTAGTAGCATAGGGATTAGTATCTATCCTGATGACGGTGAAAGTCTCCATGATCTGTTAAAATTTGCAGATTCGGCTATGTATAAGGCAAAAGATGAAGGTCGAAATAACTTTCAGTTTTATAGTGCAGAGATGACAGAGTTGGCTTTTGAACGAATAGTGATGGAAACGAGCCTGCGTCAAGCCATACAAAATAACGAGTTTTTAGTATATTATCAACCACAAGTTGATGCTCTTGAGGATAAGATAATCGGCATGGAAGCTTTAGTAAGATGGAACCATCCAGTTATGGGCATACTCTCTCCTGCGAAATTTATACCATTAGCAGAATCTACAGGGATGATTGTTGACTTAGATAGGTTGGTGATGAAAGAAGCCTTAAGACAGTTTTCATCATGGAAGAGAGCTGGTTTTAATCCTGGAGTTTTAGCTATGAACTTAGCAGTACCACAGCTTCAAAGCAAAGACTTTGTTGAGATTTTTGAAAAATTAGTCCAAAATGTTTCTTGTGATTATGAAGACATTGAATTAGAAGTTACAGAGAGTCAGATCATGAAAAGACAAAAAGAGGCTATTGAAGTGTTAAATAAATTAGGTACTTTAGGGGTATCTATAGCCATTGATGATTTTGGAACAGGATATTCATCGCTTTCATATTTAAAAAAATTACCAATCAATAAACTCAAAATTGATCAGTCATTTGTTAAAGATTTACCTAACTCTGAAGAGGATGTCTCTATCTCCAAAGCTATTATTGCTTTAGCAAAAAGTTTAAATCTAAGGATATTAGCAGAGGGAGTTGAGCTGAGTGAACAAAAAGAATTTTTACTTAAAAATGGTTGCAATATTATTCAAGGGTACTATTATTCTAAACCAGTTCCCTCAAAAGAGATGGAAATATTGTTAAAAAATGGCTTCAATAAAAAAGATAAACAAAAAGTATGACAAAATGCCATACTTTCAATAAAGTATAAATATTTTACTTATAATAACGCAAAGAAAAATTCAAAGGGAATTAGAACATGGATGCAAATAAACAAAAATCACTCGATTTAGCGATGAAACAGATAGACAAGGCTTTTGGAAAAGGTGCTTTGATGCGTCTTGGAGATAAGGATATAGTACCTATTAAGTCTATAAGCACAGGTTCATTAGGGCTTGATTTGGCACTAGGAATTAACGGTATCCCCCAAGGAAGAGTAACTGAAATATACGGACCAGAGAGCTCAGGAAAAACTACACTTGCATTGCAAATAACTGCAGAGTGTCAAAAGGCTGGAGGTGTCTGTGCATTTATAGATGCAGAGCATGCTTTGGATGTTATCTATGCAAAAAATTTAGGTGTCGATATTGACAATCTTTTAGTCTCTCAACCAGATTATGGTGAACAAGCCTTAGACATTGTAGAAACTATAGCAAGAAGTGGTGCAGTTGACTTAGTCGTTATTGATTCTGTTGCAGCACTTACTCCAAAAGTAGAACTTGAAGGTGAGATGACAGACCAACAGGTAGGTGTTCAAGCGAGACTCATGTCAAAAGCACTTCGTAAACTCACAGGTGTGCTTTCAAAGATGAATTGTACTATTATCTTCATCAATCAGATTCGTATGAAGATAGGGATGATGGGGTATGGTTCTCCAGAGACGACTACAGGGGGAAATGCATTGAAATTTTATTCATCTATTCGTATAGATGTTCGTAGAATTGCTTCGCTTAAACAGGGTGAAACTCAGATAGGTAACCGTGTAAAAGCCAAAGTTATCAAAAACAAAGTAGCACCACCTTTTCGCCAAGCTGAATTTGACATCATGTTTGGAGAGGGCATCTCTAAAGAGGGAGAGTTAGTGGACTATGGTGTAAAACTCGACATAGTAGATAAATCTGGTGCATGGTTCTCATACGGAACAGAGAAACTTGGTCAAGGTAGGGAAAATGTTAAGCTCAAGTTTAAAGCTGAACCTAAGTTAGCCAATGAGATAGAAAAGAAGATAAGAGATGCCATGGGTATGAGTGCTCTTATGACAATGGACACTTCAGAGATAGCAGAAGCAGACCAAGAATAGTCATAGCAAAAAGAAACTAAACCAACTTTTAACAAAAATTAGGTAAAATTGCGAAAATACTTGAAGCCTCTTTGATGAGCAAATATTATAAAATAATATTTAGCCAGAAAAGAAAAAGGTTTTATAGTAAAAATATACTAATAAAGGCAATCATATGTTCATAGATAACATTAGCGCAATGGAAGTACTGGATTCTCGTGGTAATCCAACGGTAAAAGCTACAGTAGAGTTAAGTGATGGCACAAAAGCAAGTGCAATAGTCCCTTCAGGAGCAAGTACAGGTACAAGAGAGGCACTAGAACTTCGTGATGGTGGTGATCGTTATATGGGCAAAGGTGTTCTAAAAGCTGTTGAAAATATTAATGGACCGATAGCTGATGCACTTCTTGGGCATTCACCCTTTAACCAAGCTATGGTTGATGCACTTATGAAAGAGGTAGATGGTACTCAAAACTATGCTAAGCTAGGTGCAAATGCAGTCCTAGGTGTCTCTATGGCAGTAGCTCGCGTGGCGGCCCTTTCTCTCAACATCCCTCTGTATCGCTACTTAGGTGGTGCAAATGCTATGGTTATCCCAACACCTATGTTTAACATCATCAATGGTGGTTCTCATGCTGATAATTCAGTTGATTTTCAAGAGTATATGATTATGCCTATAGGTTTTGAAGACTTTGCAGAATCTCTTCGTGCATCATCAGAAGTGTATCACAATTTAAAAGCTATATTAAAAGAAAAAGGGCACTCAACTTCACTTGGTGATGAGGGCGGTTTTGCACCAGACTTGAGCTCAAATGAAGAGCCTATAAAGATTATTATGGAAGCTATAGCAAAAGCTGGATATAAAGCTGGTGAACAAATTGCTATCGTTATGGATCCTGCGAGTAGCGAATTTTATAAAGATGGTAAATATGAACTTGTAGGTGAGGGCAAATCACTTTCAAGTGCTGAGATGGTTGATTATTATGCTGATTTATGTGAAAAATACCCTATTGTTTCTATTGAAGATGGATTAGCTGAAGATGATTGGGATGGTTTCAAACTTATGACTGAGAAGCTTGGAGATAAGATCCAAATCGTTGGTGATGATCTTTTTGTTACAAATGCAAACATCTTGACAAGAGGTATCCAAGAGGGCATTGCAAACTCTATTCTTATCAAACCAAACCAAATCGGTTCTGTAAGTGAGACTATGTTAACTGTGCGTCTAGCTCAGAGAAATGGTTATACCTGTGTTGTAAGTCACCGCTCAGGTGAGAGTGAAGATGCATTTATCGCTGATTTTGCTGTAGCACTTAACTGTGGTCAGATAAAGAGTGGTTCAACTGCTCGTGGTGAGCGTACTGCGAAGTATAACCGTCTTTTAGAGATAGAAAATGAAGTTGTATATGGTGAATATTTAGGTTCAGCAATCTTTAGTTAAGATATACTATGAATACAGAAGAACTTTATGAGGAGATAGATAATTCTCAAAGTATAACTGAGAAATATCTTGGTTTATCTCTTGGGAAGTTCTTCGTTTTGCTTTTGATCGTTTTGACCTCTGGTGTATACATAGGGGTGCTTTTATTTGGCGATAACTCTTTGGAAGTTCTTATGGGAGTAGAGGATTATGAAACTTATCTTCAAAGTGAGATAGTACGACTTAAAAGTGAAAATGCAGAGTTACAAAAAGAGTATTTTGAGTTAAATGAAATATCGGCACACTAATTTATGAAGGGGTGGTTTTGAGTAGGATAATATTTTTAACATTTTTTTTAGTTTTAGTGCTTAACGCAAGAGACAATCCATTTTTCCCGACAAAAGGGGAAGTCGATATCCCATATACTTCAAATGCTAAAACAGCATTACCCCCTTTAAAGAGAGCAACTATTGCTATACCCTCTCAAGCAAGGACTATCAAAAAAGTAACAGTAGAGTTTATCAACCTTGATGGTTCAACGCAAAATATTTCTATAGAACTCAACAATGCAGTTGACTGGTACCTACCAATCTTTATCTCACAAAGTATGGGTGACCTTCATGCCGAAAAAACAAAAGAACAACAAAAAAATTTAGATCCAAAAAAGAAAAAATACAAACAATTTTATAATCTTGGTTTTATAAAATTCTATAAAAGAGATAAAGAGATTCGAGTTATTACAAATGATTTTATGATAAGAGACTTTTTACTTACTAAACCCCATAGAATAGTGATGGATTTTCAAAGTGATTTAAACATGAACTCTCAAGTAAAAACATTAAAGGGACGCTACTATAAAAAAATTAGTTTCGGGGTACATGAAAATTACTACCGCATAGTTTTAGAGTTAGATGGCGTATATAAATATAAAAAACAGAGAAAGAAAAAAGGGTATAGCTTCCTTCTTTACTAACCCAACTATGATAAGTGACTCTCCATATATATTAAATTCAGTCTATTTTGATAGAATCATAAGAGAAGTAGAAAAGGAAAACATATGAAAGTTTTTATCTTTATATTGACATTGATAAGTAGTGTTTTTGGTTTGAGTAATTATGAAGTAGCCAAAAAGAGCGAAGCAGTTATGAGCGGTTTTAAGGACTCAATATCTACAATAGAGATGACTCTGATCAATGCAAGGGGTCAAAAAAAGTTTCGTACTATGAGGATGAAGGTGCTTGAGGGTAAGAAAGGAGATAAATCTTTGATGGAGTTTTTAACTCCTGCTGATATAAAAGGGACAAAGTTTTTAAACTATGAACATGTAGATAGAGATGATGACCAATGGATCTATCTCCCAGCACTCAGACGAGTCAAACGCATAGCAAGTAAAAATAAGTCTGGCTCTTTTATGGGGAGTGAGTTTTCTTTTGAAGATCTCAGTGCTTTTCATGCCAATAGTTATAAATATGAAGGTGATGCTCAAGAGTTAGACGGTATATACAAAACTACTTGTACACCTATATCAAAGTATTCTGGATACAAAAAACTTATTCACTTTGTCGATGCAAAAACATTTCTTATCCAAAAGGTAGAGTATTATGACAGAAAAGATAAATTGCTTAAAGTTGCTACATTTAAGGATTATAAAAAATTTGTTCGTGTTTATCGTATAGGAAAAATTACGATGAAAAATGTACAAAATAACAAAACAACCATCCTTGTTTTCAAAGATGAAAAAATAAAAAATGGTTTAACAGAAAAAGATTTTTATAAACGCTACTTAAAAAGATAACTTATGAGATATTTAGTATTGCTTGGAGCAATATATGCAACTCTTTTTGCTGAGTTTGAGGTGAGTGGAAACATGGGTTTAAACTCTCAGGTTTATACCATAAACAAGCCTTATCAACATAATGAAAATTTTACAGCAATCCAAAGACTAGAACTCAAATATACCCATGATGCTTTAACCCTCTACTCAAATATATACGCACAAGAGGATTCTTATGATCTATCTAGTGATGAAGCACAACACAACGATAGAACATTTATGAGGCTTGATGAACTTTATCTCAGGTATGATTTTGATAACGATATGCTCAGTGTTGGGCGTGATATAAAGTTCTGGGGATCTTTAGAAGTTCGTAATGTTGTAGATGGTTTTAATCCGCGAGATTTTAGAACTGACCTTTTTAATGGTTCAAAGATGGGGGTATATAATGTAACCTATTCACACTATACTGAGACTGGGGAGATGTCGGTCATACTTAAGTTGGCTAATGAGAACCAGCCTATGGCTTCACTCCCATACAGCTACTATTTTTTTCCATCTTTTATAAGTTATGATGGTAAAGTTAAGACAACAACTGAGCATTACAGACCCTCTTTATTTTTAAAATATAGTGGGTCAACAGATACAGAGTATCCCCTTGATTATGCTTTTATCTATGAAAATGGCTATGATTCACAACGATATTTTAATACAAATACTCCTGAGAATTTAGATCCAAAGAGAACAACATTTGGAAATCCTACAAAGTTTAACCAGTATGCATACATTGCCAATAAATTTATGACTTATGAAACTTTAGTGGTTGGTGCAACACTTATCAAACTTGAAGCACTCTATGCCAAAGTCGATGACAATGCTTATGTAGGAGATTATTCACACTTAGGTTTAGGAGTGGAACATACTTTAGAGAACTTTTTACAGGGTGATGCAGGGCTTGGACTCATTGCTGAATATTATAGATATGATACCTATGAAGACAATAAATATAATGATTTAGAACTTTTTGAGACGATGCAAGATGATCTATTTTTAGGTTTACGATATAGTCTCAATAATGCAAACAATACAAATATCATAAGTGGAGTCATAGCAGATATGGAGTATAACGAACAGGTGTATTATGTGAAGTTTGCGACAAGGGCGTATGGTAGTCTTGTGATAGATGCAAATTATTATTTGATAGAGCCATCCAAAAACACAAAAACAATGTATCATCTATTGGGGAAACATCAAAGAGTTGGGCTTAATGTAGCTTGGTATTTTTAGATTTTTTCTTAAGTTGAGAATGACAAGTCAATATTAGCTATAATTTCACCATGCAAAAATTACAAGAGTATATAGACTCTCACTCTGTGAGTGAGATGCACCCATCAGATATAGCACAAATACTTAAGCAGTTAGATGATGATACATTTTCGAGTGCACTTAAGCTTGTACCAAAAGACCTTATAGGGGATGTTGCCCTTGCCCTTCCTGATAGACTTTTTGATGATGTGGTTGAGAACCTTAGTGTTGATGAACTCTCTCATGCTGTAACAGAACTCGAATCAGATGATCAGCATGAGTTTATGCAAGAACTTCATGAGATAGATAAAGAGGTTGCTCAAGAGGTATATAAGACTCTTGATGAGGAAGACCAACAAGAGATTTCTAAACTTCAATCATACGAAGAAGATGAAGCTGGTGCTTATATGCAACTGGAGGTTTTTACTGCCTTTAAAGATGAAGTAGTCCAAGAGGTTATCCACCGTTTTGCAAGGTTGAGAAAAGAAAATGAGATAGAAAATGTTCAAAATCTTTTCATCACAACTGTGGATAATAAACTTCTTTACGCAATAGGGCTTGATGACCTACTCATATTTGATTTTAACAAAACACTTATGCAAAACATAGAAAATTCAGATGAATATTTCGATCCAAAAGTAGCGCATGATAGAGAAGATATCAAAGATGTTGTGCATTATTTTGAAGAGTATGACCTCTCCGTTATGCCTGTTGTAAGTGAGTATGGTATCCTTGTAGGGCGTATAACTTCAGATGATATCTACGACATTATCAATGAACATGCTACTGAGCAGATGTATCATTTGGCTGGGGTTGATGATGAAGCCGAAGAGGATGAAGAGGTTTTCAAAGCGGGTCGCAAGCGGGCTTCATGGCTCGGTATCAACCTCTTCACAGCTATAGCCGCTTCTTTCGTTATAGCACTTTTTGCAGACACTTTACAAAACATGGTAGCTCTTGCCATACTTATGCCCATTGTTGCTTCCATGGGTGGCAATGCTGGGACGCAAAGCCTTACTGTCGTTGTGAGACAACTTGCTCTTGGTGATATCTCACAGGGGGATGCGTATCGTATTATCAAAAAAGAGGTAGCAATCTCTTTGTTAAATGGTTTTTTCTTCGCTATAATTATAGGAATTATTGCCGCTTTTTGGTTTGATATAAAATACTTGGGTATTGTTATTGCTCTGAGTATGATTATCAACCTTCTGATGGCTGGCTTTTTTGGGGCTTCTATCCCTTTATTTTTAAAAAAGATAGATATTGACCCAGCTATAGGGAGTACAGTGATACTCACAACTATTACCGATGTTGTAGGCTTTTTTAGTTTTTTAGGGCTTGCAACTTGGATACTACTCTAGGTAAATGTTGGGCTTACTGCCGAAGTCTTGGTGCCCCTTGAGGGTAAAACTTAGCGTTAGCGTAGATAAGGGGATGAGTTCCCTTATCGTTACAAATAAATGAAGGTTTCCTTCATTTTATGAAATAAAATTAAGGGATACCTTGGATTTACTATTATTATACTTCTTCTTGGCAGTTGGCATCTCTTTTGTCTGTTCTGTTTTAGAGGCTGTTCTTTTATCTGTCAATATGTCATATGTCTCAGTATTAGAAAAAGAAAAACCAAATATTGGGAAATTACTCCGTTCCCATAAAACTAACATCAGCAAATCAATAGCATCTATCCTTATCTTAAATACTATTGCTCATACATTGGGAGCGGCAGCAGTGGGGGTACAAGCAGCTGTACTTTTTGGAAATGAAGCGGTTGTTATCATCTCTGTGGTGATGACTTTTGCGATTCTTTTTTTAAGTGAGATTATCCCTAAAACAATAGGGGCAGTCTATTGGAAACAGTTAGCACCATTTTCAGCACAACTCATCCGTATCTTTATCTGGATAACTTATCCTATCATCATCATGACTCTCGCTATCACAAATAGGATCGCACAAGGGAATGAAGCGGCAAATACACTTACAAAAGATGAGCTTTTAGAATCTATGCTTTTGAGTGAAGATGAGGGGGTTATAGATGAAAAAGAGTCTGATTTTATAGAAAATATTTTAAAACTAGATGATATAAAGATAGGAGATGTCCTGACCCCTCGAAGTGTTGTTTTTGCTCTTGATGAGAAACGGATACTCAAAGATATTATAGATAATGAACAGGAGATTTTCAACTTTTCTCGTATCCCTATTTTTCGTGATTCTATCGAAGATGTCACAGGGATAGTGCTTACAAAAAAGATTTTTGAACAAGCACTCAAAGATGACAGCGTAACCCTAGCTTCCATTAAAAAAGATATGTTTTCTATCAATGAGCATATCCCTGTTAGTAAGGCACTTGATCTTTTTATCTCGAAAAAAGACCACATGTTCTTAGTGATGGATAACTACGATCAAACTGAGGGTATTGTGACTTTAGAGGATTGTGTTGAGACTGTTTTAGGTGTGGAGATTATGGATGAAAGTGATGCTACAGAAGACATGCGTGAACTTGCGAAGACAAAGATGAAACAAAAAAGAAAAGAGAGAGAGTCTTAATCTCTCTTTTATAAATCTTCTACATCCCCGGAAGTCTTGGAATCTTACCTAATTTAGAATACTTAAAGTATTTGCCCCAAGCTTTTTTGAGCCAGTGACCAAAGATAGGCATCGGAACCATGTAAGCTTTTTTTACATCGCGGTAGATAAATGAAGCTCCATCCCCACTATCCATAACACAGAGTATGCTTATATGCTCACTATAACCTTTATAGTTGCTCCATCCATTATCGACTTGGATGATATTATGTGCTACATTTCTAGCCATCACTTCTGCAATATGACCTTGTTTTGCACGCCAATCTGCACCTTCTAAAGCTGCAGTATCACCTATGGCATAAAAGTTTGTAGGCATGGAATCGTCACCTTCAAAAATGACATTACCATAATCATTTACCTTGATAAATCCTGCTTCATTTAAAGGTAAGTCTGCATCTTTGATAACATCATGTCCATCACCTGCTGGGATAAACATGGTAAAGTCAGATAGAAGTTTTGAATCATCTTCAAATACAATTCCATCCTCTTCAAATACTTTGATCTTTTTACCAAAATGTTGATCAATATCCAGCATTTTAAAGTATTTTGCCATCATTTTAAGAGCATTTGGTCCCATTCTTTTTCCTGGTTCTGCCATAGGTGCAAAAAAGGTGAGTTTAAATTTATCTCTGATACCTTTTTCTTTAAGATAGTTGTGGGTGTTGAAAAGTAATTCAAACGCTGGTCCACCTCGTACGGCAGAGGTATCTTTAGGGTTACCACCAAAACCATAACAAATATTACCGCTTCCTTTTTCTACAAGTGCATCAAGTTTTGCCCTTATCTCAAGAGAAAGTGTAGGCTCTCCACAGATAGAGAGTGTGTTTTGTAAACCTTTATGTTTCATCTTTGATGCACCCATTGCAATGATGAGATGGTCAAAATCTTTGATGATTTTTCCACTTGCAAGTTTTACCTCTTGATTTTTAGCACTGATACTTGCAACACTATCGATGATAGTATCAAAACCATGTGCCTTACTTAGCTTGCTTAATTCTATACAATTGTCTTGAAATTCTGCTTTATGCACAGGTATCCAGATGGAGGTTGGATAAACATAAAGATATTCTCTATTGCTTATAAGAGTGACATTATAGGACGCTTTTCTCAGGTATATCGCAGCCTCAACCCCAGCAAAACCGCCACCAAGTATAGTTACATTTTTCATAAAAACCTCGTATATGTTTGATTGATAACTTGTATTATAGCAAATAATATTGTAATCCACTATCAAAATATAATTAACTAATGTTACGAGTGATTTTTTTGATTTTCTATTAAATTCGTATGAATTGAGATATGTACATAAATATAAATATATAGAATGTGAAAATGAGAGATATCTAGGAGCCTATAAAAGTATAGGTTTTATGCTTATGTTGTAGCTATTTTGAGAAGCTATCCCTTTTGAAGTAAATTAAAAAGTTGTGTATTTATAAAATAAATATCACGACCAACTTTAACACTTTTAAGTATTTCAGTTTTTTCAATAGCTCTAAGATAAGAAGTACCAGTTTTTCTAGTAATTTTAAGTTCATCAACTAAAAAACCAATTTTTGTATAAGGATGCTTAAAAAGAAGTTCTAATAAATCTTTAGAATATATTTTAGGAAGTTCTTCTTTTAAAGATTGTTTTACACTCTGCATTATTTCATTGATTGATGCTATAAGTTTAATGCTTTGTCTTGATGTTGTTTCTACTCCATCAAGCATATATAAAATCCATTCCTCCCATGACTTTTTAGTTCTAACATCATTAAGAAGTCTGTAGTAATCATTTTTATTATCTATAATGTAAGAGCTTAAATATAAAATAGGTAAATCTAATAGTTTGTACATCATTAGAAACAAGATATTTATTATTCTACCTGTTCTTCCATTTCCATCATAAAAAGGGTGTATAGATTCAAATTGATAGTGTATAACAGCCATCTTTACCAAATAATCATAATCGTCCATCTCAGTGGTATTTATGTATTGCTCTAAATTATCCATTAAGTCTTGAATCTCTTGATGATTTTGAGGGGGTGTATATATTACCTCACCAGTTTTTTCATTTTTTAGTACTGTACCACTTTGTGTGCGAATACCTGCATCATTATTTTCCAAAACTTGCTGAATTTCAATAATATGTTTTTTTAGTAATAATTGATTCTCTTGTATAAGTTCAAATCCGACACATAGTGCTTCTTTGTATCTTTGTACCTCTTTGGCATTATTTGATACATTTGTATCATTTATACTAGCACGATAAAGTTCATCATGTGTGGTTACAATGTTTTCTATTTCAGAACTGTCTTTTGCTTCTTGTAAAGATAAAACATTTATAAGGATACTTTGATTTGGAATAGATTTAACAGCACCTTTTAATTCTGCTAAGGCTCTGTTAGCACTAACAACCTTTTTAAGTACAACTTTAGTTTCTATATCTTTATTTAGAGGTAATGTCGCTGGTATATACTCTTGATTCATTTTTACGCCTATTTTTCAATATGGGTAGTTTGTCTAATATTTTACCCTAATAAAGAACATATGAGTAATTTTCTTAATTTTTTACCTATATTTATTTTCGCTCGTTCCTAAGCTCCAGCTTTGGAATGCATACTTTATCTCTTTGCTTCATACTAAGTGCCTCTCCATAAATATCTTAAAAATACTTACAGTTTATTTTACAAACTCCTGTGAAATTTGTTCTTGCTGATGAATAACTGCATTTAACATTTTTCTATGCTCTTCTGCTTCTTTAAATAATTTCATCTGTTTTTCAATATACTCTTTTGAACCCTTAACTTTTTCGGCTCTTTGGATTGTATCTCTTTTAAGTGCATTAAAATCATCTAAGAAGTTTTCAAAAGTACAGTTTTTCAATGCTTCTTTATCACTAAATAAAAAGTGATGAAAATTATCGAAAGTATCTTTTTATACTACCCTATAAAAATCAAACAACAATTTTTAAATTTTTATTCTAAATAAGCTAAAATAAGAAAAGAAAAAGAGAGGGTTATATTATGAGTAGAAAGAGAACAGTTTATACAGCAGCATTAAAATCAAGTGTGGAGTACAGATATCACATATATCAAGATAGCTGGTGGGATGGTTTATCTTGTTGCTGTGATTGATTGGTACTCCAAAGCAGTGCTTTCTTGGCGAATATCCAATACTATGGATACATCTCTTGTAATGGATGTTCTTGATGAAGCACTCTTGAAATATGGTAAACCTGAAATATTTAATACTGATCAAGGGAGTCAATATACAAGCTATATTCATACACAAACTCTTAAAGATAATGGTATTACTATATCTATGGATGGCAAAGGTAGAGCTACTGATAATATTGCTATTGAAAGGTTCTGGAGAAGTGCTAAAGTTGAAAGGATTTATCTCAATCAATACAACACTATAAAGGAGTTAAAAGAAGATGTATATAATGTCCCCATATGTCAAGACCAATTCAAATTTTCTTTTTATTCCACCTCTTATGCTACCCCAAGTAACACACTTTTAGCATCAAAGCATTTATTATTAGCACCTTTGTAATAAG
>JALUXP010000029.1 GCA_027013295.1 Sulfurimonas sp. | reverse complement strand
ATGTATTACAACAACTTCATCTATCTTATAAAAATTTTTTACTTTAAATATAGAATTACCAGATAAGTTCATAAATGTCAAGGGTTTTAATAGATAATGATTTTGAAATTTGTAGAGATCACATTCAAAATTTGAAGAGGAAAGTTTCGTAGCATTTTGACGCTTAATAAGAGCGTCCACCACCATAAAACCTATGTTATGGCGGGTCGATTCATAACTAGACCCAGGGTTACCTAGACCTGCTATGAGCATTTAAATTCCTTTAAATACTCAAAAAAAACTTTTTTTTGTAACTTTAGAGGGTTGTAGGGAATTATTTCCCTGCCACTATAATGGGCTTTGCTCATTATAGTGTTTAACATGATGTGTTATTTTGCTTTGATGATACTTAGTACAGATACACGACCGTCATCTGTGAAAGTTACATTGTCAACTACATCTAAATCTCTAATAAGCTTAGCATCTCCAATATCCATTGGCGTAACATCTACAACAATCTTATTTGGAACATTCTCAATAGTTGCTTTTACTCTTAAACGAGGCTTAGCAATAAATACCATACCTTTGTTTTTAACACCAAGTGCTTCACCAGTTGTCTCAACAGGAAGCATATAATGAGTTGCTACACCAGCTTGTGCTACCATTAAATCTACATGTAATAATACACCAGTTAATGGTTGTGATTCGTATGCTTGAACAACAACGCTAAGTTCTTTACCATCTACTTTTACTGGAAATGCTAATGACTCTTTGTTGCGAACACTACGGATGTAATCATTCATTTTGAATGCAGCATGAATATTTTCAAGCCCTTTTCCGTAAATATTTGCAATTAGATATCCATCGCGGCGAAGAGCTTTTGTGTTCTTCGGACCAGTACTCTCTCTAACTATACCTTCTAACATATTGAATCCTTAATAAAAAATGTTTGGAATTATACAGTTTTTAAGCTTTAAAATCACTTTAAGTCGAAATACTCCTCATCACTATCTTTCTTTTTTACAACTCCACTTGTATTGAGTCCGTCCAATTTAAGCTCCAAGTCAGATGCACTTGTGGCGTAATCTTTTGCACGCTGACGAGAGATAACTCCCTCATTGTAAAGGTCTAAAATAGACTGATCAAAAGTTTGTGATTTGTAGTGTTCCCTTCCAGCTTCAATCATGTCTGGTATCTCAATATCACGATTTTCTAAGATGAGTTTTACTATGGTTGGTGTCCGCACAAGTATCTCTGCCGCTGCACGGCGACCAGTCACTTTACCCGTTTTATCTTCAGTTGGAATAAGGCGTTGAGAGATGACTCCCTCTAAAACATTTGCTAAAGAGAGACGGACACGAGGCTGTTCATCAACTGGAAAATTTGAGATAATACGGTTAATAGTCTCTTTTGCATTCATCGTGTGTAAAGTTGAAAACACGAGATGCCCTGTATCTGCTGCATGAAGTGCAAGTTCAACTGTTTCACGGTCACGCATCTCCCCTACTAAAATGATATCTGGATCCTCTCTCAAAGATGCTTTAAGTGCTGACTTGAAAGATAAGGTATCCTTCCCAACTGAACGCTGATTAATAATGCACTTTCTATCTTTATGGGTAAATTCTATGGGGTCCTCTATGGTGATAATATGTTTGTATTTCGTACGATTAATCTCATCTATCATTGAGGCGAGGGTAGTTGATTTACCACTTCCTGTGATACCTGTGACCAAAACTAATCCTCTCTCTTTTTGTGTAAAAGAACTTACTATCTCAGGTAATCCCAACTCTTTGAGTGAGGGTATCTCTGTGGGGATAATCCTAAACACAGCGGATACACCATCTTTTTGAAAAAAGAAGTTTACACGAAAACTATACTTTTCGTTAAACTTATGCACAGTATCATACTCTTTGAGTTCTGTAAACTTTGCATAGTCACTTTTAAGTATCTCTTTTGCTAATGTTCTTGACTCTTCTGCTGAGATAATACCGCCTGAAAACTGATGAATCTTACCATCTTTTCTTGCTCGAATGACAGATTTTGCCTTGACATGAAGATCGCTTCCACCAAAGGCTATCATCTTTTTGAGATACTCATTTATCCTATCACGCTGTACAAAGTCGTAAGAGCTAAAATCTATCTGTTGTGAACTCATAAACTCTCCAATATCTCTTTAAATGCATCTTCAAACGCCACTAAACCATCCCTAATCTGAGCATCTAAAACAGCTTCAAGGTCTATTCCCGCATCTTGTATTTTTTGCATATGGGCTGTGATAGTATGAGTAGGTATAGGTAAAGCCTCCCCAGTTTTTCCATCTTTGACAAAAGCTTTGATGGTTTCAACGGGTGCTGTATTGACACTATTGTACGCTAAAAGTTTTTCCACATAATAGTGTGCAGGCAGAGCATCACCTTTGACCCCTGTACTTGCAAAGAGTGTACGACAACCCAGAACATCCATCTCTATAATTTTATTGTAAATATCTGCTGAGTTATATATGCCTGCTAAAGAGACTGCTACACCTGCCTTAGCCAGATCCTCATCAATGGCACGATCAACTCTTGAGACAAAAATACTAATAACAGTATCTACCTTCTTGCCAAACTTTTTGACACCTCGTGCAAATGCCTCCGCACATAAGACAGCCTGTTCTTTTTTAAATATCAATGTTGCGTTCACTGCTATACCAACAGAGACTAAAGCCTCCATAGCTTTATATCCTGCCTCTGTTGCTGGTACTTTTATCATAACATTAGGAAGACCAATAGCATCATGAAGCCTTTTGCCCTCCTCAATGGTTGCTAATGCATCATCACTTAAAAAAGGATCAACCTCTATACTTACATACCCATCATCTCCACCCTCATAAAGTGGCAGTAATATTTGCGCAGCTTTTTTAATATCGTAGATAGCTAGAGCCTCATACTTCTCTTTTGGAGAAAGTGTAGTCAATGTTGCTAACTGTGTTTTATAGGCAGGTGAATTTAAAATTGCATTTTTAAATATCGCAGGATTTGAAGTAGCACCATTGATTGTTTGAGATTTTATCAACTCTTTAAATTCCCCATCAAGATAATCTCTTTGGATAAAATCAGCCCACAACGAAAACTTCAAATCTTTAATATACATCTCGTATCCTCTATTTTAATTCATTGCATTATAGCCCAAGTTTTTTGAGATTGTTTTGAAATTGACAAATCGGGTGCTAATTGTGAGTAAAAGCTGTAACAAGCTAAGTAACACCAATGTAAAAGTATCGAAACTAATGAAGTAGTTTTCCAAATCTAGGCGTATTTTTACATCATAAAGCGCATCATCAAGATAAGGCAACCACAACAAAATCGATACAACAACAAAGATATTTATAAAAATAACAAAAGGTCTTACTTTTTTAAAAGAAAAAATGAGAAAGAAAACAGCTAAAAAAATAAAATAAATAAAATAATACTCACTAGCAAATAACCAAAGTAATAAAAAATTACCTAAGATTAAAAGCATTAAATCTATGATGATATATCTTTTTTTATTTTAACTAAAAAGTGTGTCCCTAAATGAGAACTTGTGAAAGTAATCTCACCATCAAACTGTTTTTGGGCTAACATCTGAGACATATAAAGACCTAAGCCTGTTCCATTTTTACCTTTGGTGCTAAAATATGGATCAAATATATTGTCGGCATCCTCATCGGAGATTCCATTTGCATTATCTACTATGGAGATGTATATATATTCACCTTTAAGTTCAACATAGAGGATGATTTTGGCTTTTTCTTTCTTTGCTTGACCCAATGCATCAATGGCATTATTAAGAATATTGAGTATTATTTGGATAAGTTCATTTGCATAAGTAACAACCTTGATTTCAACATATTTATTGATAGCTATCTCTATCTTATTTTCTTTTATTCTTGGAGTTACAAAATTAACCGCTTTGTGTAAAATTTCATGTATCTCAACCTTCGTTTTTTCTTTTTTAGGACGAAAAAATGTTTGAAAGTCATCTACTGTATCTGAAAGATATACAACCGTATCACTTATATCGCTTAACGCTTTATCAAAAAGCTCATCACTAATCTCTTGACCGAGCATCTTCTTAAACTGTAAATTAGATATATTTAAAGTCACTGTAGAGAGTGGTTGCCTCCACTGATGTGCTATCATACTCATCATCTCACCCATAACAGCTTGTTTAGACTGAGCTGTAAGCATAGAGTCTTTTTTTATGAGTTCTTGGTATTTACGCTCTAAATCAACCCTTTGTTTCGCTATAGTTTGTTGTGCTTTTAGCATCTGAACTTTATACATATAGGTCATTATGGTTATCACAACAAATACAAATGCAATATATAAGACTTGAAAAGCAGTATAAGAAACTTCCACAAATGGCTGAAAAGGGGCTATGAGAATCATCCCCAAGGTAAGAAGTATCCAGTATCTTCCAGCTTCAATCTCTTGGAGATACAATAAAACAATTGGATATGTATAGATCCACAGAAACTTCAAATCAGATATATCATATGCATAGTATAGGTACATAAAAAATACAAAAAACTGCATCACTATAATTTTAGCGACAATATCATATCTGCTTGGTTTAGATCTATAAGAAAAGTACAAAACAATATTGAGCACCAGTATAAAAACTTCCAAAGGGATAATAAGACCATCTACCCCATGCAAAATATTTATGATTAATCCATACAATACACCAAAAAATGATATAGAAATTACTGGTAAAAACATTATATAGTTTCTTTGTTTTGTACTTTGATTGTCTTTTAAATCATCTGTTGATTCATTTTTCTTTTTGATCTCACTCATGGTAAGTATATTTTCCCCAACATCTCATTGTATTCACTTTGCACTTCACTATCAAGAGTTATGCCACCACCGCTCTTGTAAAGCAAACCATTTTCACTCTTTTGTATAAAACGGATCATCACACCGCTATCGAGTGTTTCTCCATCATATACACCAAAAACTCCAGTGTAAAAATCACGCTCATAATTTTCTACTGTTTTAATTATACCCAAAGTTGACCTCTTTGGAGTCCCACTGACGCTTCCAGCTGGTAAAAGTGCCTGAAGTATGTCGCCAACACTCTCATGCCAATCTTCCCCAAGCTTACCACAAATATGTGAACTCACTTGCAACAACTCTTTGTCTGAAGTTTGTACCTTTGTAATATAGCGAAATTGTTCTACTTGAATATTTGTAGCGACTATAGAGAGGTCATTTCTAAGAAGATCAACAACCATCACATGCTCAGCCATCTCTTTTTTATCGTGAAGTATTTTCTGTTTTGCATTCTCTATGCTTGCATCAATAGTGCCTTTCATGGGAAAAGTATGAATTGTGTTTTCGCCAATCTGCACAAACTTTTCTGGCGAAAAACAGATAAACTCATCTTTGTATCGTAATTTATAATGTGCATTTGTAGAAGCGTAAATCTCTTTTAGTGTTAAATGAGTTTTTATGGGAGTCGCTTGTGTGAGGTTAAGTAGGTATGTTTCACCATTTTTTATCTTCTCTATAACAAAGTCAAATTTTTTTTGATATTCTTTAAATGTAAGTGGAAATTTTTCAAGTTGATGTTGATGTTGATGTTGCTTGTATTGATATGCTTCATCTATACTAAACTCTACATCATGCTCAACTATTTCATCTAAAGGGAGAACGATGATTTTTTTTGCCTCAAAATCACTCATAAAGAAAAAGGGGGTTCTTCTTTTCCCAAGAGCATTAAGTGTCTCAAAACTCAAACTAGGTAGTGCCTATTTTGATGTTTTGATCAATTTTTTTAGAACTGCCATTCTCATAGAGACACCATTGCTTACCTGATCGAGCACCTTGCAGCGTTCATCAGCAAGGAGGGCATCACTTATGTCTATATTTCTATGCACAGGTCCAGGATGCAGTATGACAATATCTCTGTCTCCTACTAACTCCTCGGTGATACAAAAGTCACTTGCATAATCTTTTAAAGATGCATAGCTTTGAGAAGAGTGTCTCTCTGTTTGTGTTCTTAAACTCATGATCACATCTACCTCATCTATGATCTCTTTTAAAAAATGTGTCGTTTGTAAGGAAGTTTTTGGTAAAAACTGAGGAGGTGCGACAAGGATCACCTCCATCCCAAAACGGGTTAACAACTCAATATTTGAATTTGCTACACGGGAGTTTTTTATATCTCCAACAATAGCGATTTTTTTACCTTCTAAGTTTCCAAAATGCTCTTTTAAAGTGAACAAATCAAGTAGGGCCTGAGTTGGGTGGGCATGTGCCCCATCTCCAGCATTGATAATTGATGCACTTGTATGATTTGAAAGTATCTTCGGTACGCCTGAGTTTTGATGCCTTACTATGATGGCATCTGGACCCATTGCATCAAGATTCATCGCAGTATCTACAAGTGTCTCACCTTTTTTTGTAGAACTTTTTGCGACATCTAAATGGACAGTGTTCGCACCAAGCCTTGTTGCCGCTATCTCAAAAGAGCTTTTTGTCCGTGTTGAGTTTTCAAAAAAAAGTGTAATGATAAGTTTATCTTTTAGATCAGTAAAAAAACCACCCTGCGAATACCTCTTAGCATCTACTAAAAGTTCTTCAATCTCTTGTTTAGTAAAGTCATCTGTACGAGTTAAATGTTGCAATCACAAACCTTTTGTTTTACAAATTATACAACACATCACAAATTTTGTCCATATCTGCATCCACTTTCATCACCTCAAAATCAATATCTTTAAAATATTGTTCACTCATCTTTTTAAAAGCGTCCTCATTATCTCTACAGTTAAATACTACAGTGTGTTGTATCTGCATATCTTCTAAAAGTTTTTTCGACAAAAGTGTCTCATTGATACAGCCAAGTGAACAATGTGTCACTAAAAGTGCCTCCGCCTTATAAAGCTGTATCAAATCTACTATCATATATGTATCATCAATAGGAACGAGTAAACCTCCCACACCTTCAAAAACAAGGACATCACAAAGTGCCTCAAGCTTGTTTACACTCGCATCTATTTTTTCTAAATTTAACTTTTGAGCACCACTAGCAATGTAGGGAGCAGCAGCTAGTCTATGTTGAATGGGGACAATATCATCAAGACTAACATCTTTAAACTCAGGATTGAGTTCTTGAACACATTGAAGCAACTCCTTACCATCAGGACAGTCGCCATCAATGACCCCAGTTTCTATTGGTTTGATAACACCAACTCTCATTCCCCGTCTTGCCAACTCTTTTAGGAGAAGTTTTGTTGTGTAAGTTTTGCCAATATCTGTATTTGTCGCTGTAATAAAAATTCGTTTTGCCATAGTTACCCCAACTTTGTTATAATTATCATATTGTAACAAAATAGAGGAAAACATGAACACCAATATAGAACATGAACTAAAACAAGATATCAAAATAAAACATCCTAAAAGATACAAAGTCTTATTACTCAACGATGATTATACTTCTATGGAGTTTGTTATTGAGATACTGATGAATGTATTTCACAAAACTTATGAACAAGCCCAAAGCATTATGCTAGATGTGCATAAAAAGGACAAAGGTGTATGCGGAGTCTATATTTATGAGATAGCTCAAACAAAAGTTTTTACTGTTCATAAACAAGCAAAAGAGAGTGCTTTCCCACTCAAGTGCATCATGGAGGAGGCATAGATGATCAGTCCAAATCTCAATACAGTGATTCAAAATTCTATAAAATTTGCCAAAGAGATGCATCATGAATATCTCACCATAGAGCATCTCTTTTATGAGATACTTGCTTCTGATGAGGGGGTCTATATCATTTTGGCTTGTGGAGGTGATGTTGAAAAGATGAGAATCTTACTGAAACAATACATCACAACAAACATTGACCCCTTACCAAATGGCATCCAGATAGATCCTTATGAGAGTGTCGCTCTCTCTCGTGTAGTGGATTCTATGATAAAGCATATCCAGTCTGCTGGACAAAAAAATGCAGATATTGGAGATATGATAGCAGCTCTGTATGAGGAGGAACACACCTTTACACACATGCTACTCAATGAATATCAGATATCGAGACTTGATATTTTAGAGATAATCTCCCATACCAACATAAGTGAAGATGTGAAAGAAGAAGATACTTATCTTACAAAATACTCTATCAACCTACTGCAAAAAGCTAAAGATGGTAAAATCGACCCAGTGATAGGAAGAGATAACGAGATAGACAGAGTGATGCAGATACTTTGTCGAAGGAAGAAAAACAACCCTATCTTAGTTGGAGAGGCTGGTGTCGGAAAAACTGCCATAGCTGAAGGGCTCGCTCTTAAGATTGTCTCAGGTAATGTACCAAGTATCTTAAAAGCATCAGATCTATTTGCACTAGACCTTAGTGCAATGTTAGCAGGAACAAAGTATCGTGGTGACTTTGAAAAACGCCTTAAAGGTGTAATGGATGAACTCAAATCCAATCCAAATGCTATTCTTTTCATAGATGAGATCCATACACTTATTGGTGCAGGAGCTACAAGTGGTACCATGGATGCTGCCAACCAACTCAAACCAGCTCTTGCATCTGGAGAACTAAGATGCATGGGGGCTACTACATTTGCAGAATACAGAAATGGCTTTGAAAAAGACAAGGCACTCAGCCGAAGATTTTCAAAAGTTGATATAGATGAACCCTCTATCAAAACAAGTATCAAGATACTTAAAGGTCTTAAAAATAAGTATGAAAAACATCATAAAGTAAAATATACTGATAAAGCGATAGTAAGTGCAGTAGAACTCTCAAAACGCTACATCACAGATAGATTTTTACCAGATATTGCCATTGATATCATTGATGAAACTGCCGCTTCATTTCATCTCATCAAAAAAAGAAAAACAAAAGTAAATGTAACAGATATAGAAAATACCATCTCTAAAATAGTAGGTATAAGTGGCTCTAAAATCGACAAAGATGAAACGCTTTGCTTAGCTACTCTTGAAGCTGATCTAAAAGAGTTGGTCATAGGTCAAGAGAGTGCCGTTGTTGAAGTTGCAAAAGCTATCAAGATCTCTAAAGCTGGACTTACACCATCAGATAAACCAATCGCCTCTTTTTTATTTTCAGGTCCTACTGGTGTTGGTAAAACTGAACTAGCCATCTCCTTAAGTAAAACACTCGATATCAACTTTGAACGCTTTGATATGAGTGAATATATGGAAAAACACGCACTCTCTCGCCTCGTTGGTGCACCTCCTGGTTATGTGGGGTTTGAGCAAGGTGGACTTTTGACTGAAGTTATCAAAAAACATCCTTATACGGTGTTACTCTTAGATGAGATAGAAAAAGCACATCCTGATTTGATCAATATCTTACTCCAAATCATGGACAATGCTACACTTACAGACAACAATGGCTACAAAGCAGACTTTCAAAATGTCATACTTATCATGACCTCAAATATAGGTGCTACAGCCAGAAATGTCATGGGTTTCAACAAAGATGCAACTATCTCAGCCGATGAAGAGCTAAAATCATTTTTCTCACCTGAGTTTAGAAATAGACTTGATGCTACAGTAGAGTTCTCTCAACTCAGTATTGGTACGATTGAGGGTATTGTAAAGAAATTTGTCCAAGAACTAAACACAGAGCTTAAAAAGAAAAATATTACAGTGACACTCTCCAAATCTGCTATAGATTTTATAGCCAAAGAAGCCTACTCACCAGAGATGGGAGCTAGACCGCTCAAAAGATATATTGCAGACCACATAACAAATAAACTCAGTGATGAGATTTTGTTTGGACGACTTAAAGATGGTGGAAAAGTAGAAGTTGGTTTGAGAAAAAAACTTACCCTTAAATTTAAAGCAGATAGATGATTGCCAAATTAGACAAGTTTTCTCTTGTATTCCCACATCCAAATGATGCCAATGAAGATGGCATCGTAGCATGGGGTGGAGACTTAAACCCCTCTAGGCTCATTCGTGCCTATCAAAATGGAATTTTTCCCTGGTATTCTGAGAGTGATCCCATCATCTGGTGGTCACCTAATCCTAGACTTATCATGGAACTCGACTCCTTTAAACTCTCTAAATCACTTAAAAAAAGTATGAAAAAATTTACCTATAAGTTTGATACACAGTTTGAGCAGGTGATGCACGAATGTAAAAATATAGATAGGCATGACCAGCTTGGAACTTGGATAAATCAAGATATCATTGAAGCATATAGTACACTTCAGGGTATGGGTTATGCTCATTCGGTTGAGAGTTATGAAAATGGCAACTTAGTTGGTGGTGCCTATGGAGTAGTAATAGGAGGAGTGTTTTGTGGAGAATCAATGTTTGCTAAAACAAGTGATGCTAGTAAAGCAGCCTTTGCGATGCTGGTAAAGCATCTAAAAAAGTGGGGATACGACTTCATAGACTGCCAAGTACCCACAGAGCATCTTAAAAGCTTAGGTGCTAAAGAAGTTTCAAGAGCATACTTCTTGCAACGACTAGAAAAAACCAAACTAGATGCACTAGAACATCTATGGAGAGTTGAAGATGATTGAGTTTAGCAAAGAACAAAAAGAGTTGTTAGTACCAAAGATAAAAGAGTATCTCCTCAATGAACTAGATACCGAGGTGGGGGCTTTTGAAGCGGAATTTTTATTGGAATTTTTCAACAAAGAGATAGGTAACGCTATCTACAATAAAGCGATCAATGATGTCAGTGATGAATATAGAATGAGATTAGAATCTATGCATGAAGATATCTTGTTTGATTTAGAAAAAAATTGAGTTTTTTCTTCTTACTCTAACTTGTTCCTATCATTCCCAAAAGGATGAATCTTATGCAAATATAAAACGATTCGTTCCATCATGATATTCATAAGCCAAAACCTGTCCATGTGCTTTTAAAATACTATCAACAAGATAAAGACCTAAGCCAAAACTATTTTTTGCAGGATTCTCTTTCGTAAAAGGTTCTATATAATACTTCAATGGTTGAGATAAGCGTTTTCCTTTTGTATCAAAGCATAATTCACCCTTGATAATACTGATATAGATCATCTCATCTTCTGAGTACTTCATCCCATTATCTATCATATTTTTAATAGCTGTTGCATAAGGTTTATAATTTGCATTTAGCTTTACACTTGCATCCACTTTGACAAATACACGCATCTTATCAACCATAGCCATATCTATAGCACCATCAATCAAGTCAACTAAACGGTACTCATCAAACTCTGCTTTATCATCGATGCTTGTGATCTCTTCAATGAGTGCAAATTCATTTACAAGGGACTCTAATCTACTAAATATAGAGCTAAAACGCTCTCTTTGCTTAGGTGTATCTAACATCTGTGTAGCAATAGTCCCTTTAGCAATAGGAGTTTTTAATTCATGCATAATATTTCTCAAAAAGAGAGTTCGAGAGTCTAAGATTGTATTGATTTTTTCTCTTGTAGATTCTAACTCATTGGCGACAGAAGCTATCTCATCATTACCATGTACTTTAAAAGAGACATCCATATTTCCATCACCATAGATAGCAATTTTTCTACGAAGTAAGATAAGCGGACGAAGTTTATTTAAGATAAGAAAAAAGGAGATGCTCATAATGAGAATGACCGTGGAGTAGGTATAAAGTACACTAAAGTATTTATATGGTTTTAATTCTTCATCCTCAATAAGAGCAGAACCCTCTTGAGTCTTTATATAAAAATAGATATGTTTTTTAAGTTCAAACATAGTTACTTCCATATTGTTAATCACTTTTTCAGTGTAATAACCATTGGCATTAAACATAAGTTCGTTTTCAATACTCTTAAAACCTATCTTTTTAAGAACCTTAGCATTTGTATGCATCTCTTTAATAGTTTTTTGATGTTCAAGATGAAGTTTATACATTGCTAGATTAACATCAAGCATTACTTTAGAACTTTTATCTTGGAGATGCTCTGTGTAGAGCTGTATGATGATAGCGTGTTTTGTGAAAATATGGTCTATATACTGCTGTTTATTAAGCTGGAAAAACTTAAAGAAAACAACGCTTACACTCAAAAACGATACGACCAAGGCAAAGAGTACGGTAAGAAAAACTCCATGCTTTGTCATTATTTTAATAGTTTATATCCAACGCCACGCACGGATTCTATGAGTGTTTTATCTCCTAGTTTATTACGAATTCTTCCCACCATTACATCGATACTTTTATTTGAAGAATCTTCATTAATAGCGTTTACATTGTGAATCAAGTCTTCACGAGACACAACTAAACCTTGTTTTTGTATCATATAGGAAAGGATTCCAAATTCTGCATTTGTAAGTTCAATATTACGATTTTTATAGGTGATATTCATAGCAGATTTATCACATTTGAAATCAGACTTTGACTCCTCTTTTGCTTCTACTTTTGCAGCATAGCGGCGAAGTACAGACTGGATTCTTGCTTCAAGTTCTCTTGGGTCATAGGGTTTTGGCATATAGTCATCTGCACCAAGTTCAAGTGCTTTTACCTTATCTGTCACATCACTTCTAGCAGATGAGATGATGATAGGAATATCCTGTCGCTCACGGATAGCCTCACAAACTTCAAGTCCATCCATCCCAGGAAGTGTTAGGTCTAAAATCACTAAGTCAAATGGTTCTAACTTAAGAATACTTACGGCTTTAAAAGGGTCATCTTCAGTGATAACCTCAAACTCAAACTGCTCAAGGTACTCTGTAAGTATCTCAGCTAATTCTAAGTCATCTTCAATCATTAATATTTTTATCATGAGCAGATTTTAACTAAATATACCTAACAATTAGATAAGTTTTACAACAACAAGGTTATATTATATGCTATAAAGGAAAAAGCATAAGCTGTAATCGTCGTAAAAAATAAAAGATAGAAGAAATATTTTATGTGTCCTGCCTCTCTAGTAAAAACTACAGATGCAGCTAAACATGGCAGATAAATCATAATAAACACTATGAAAGAGACAGCTGAAGCAAAAGGAATATTTTTACTAATCGCTTTAACTAAGGTGTTATTTGCTTCTACTGTATCAAGTCCCAACGAGTGATGCACATCTGATGTTGCTTCACTTCCAAGAGAGTACAGAACTCCTAAAGTAGAGACTATCACCTCTTTGGCAGCAAGACCAGCATGGATTGCTACTGTCATCTTCCAGTCAAAACCAAGAGGTTCAAACAGTGGTTGCATAAACTTTCCAATGCGACCCAAATAACTTTGTTCAAGAAGAGATTCATTGAGTTTTGTTTGGAGTCTATACTTTTGAGAGTCATCTACAACTTCCATCTTAGATTCATAACTTTGAGTAAGCTCTAAGTTTGATGGATAATTACTTAAAAACCAAACAAGCATAGATGCCGCAGCGATAAATGTCCCTGCTTTTTTCAAATACATCATAGTTTTTGAGACAACTGTATGCCAGATGAGTTTCAACGAGGGAAGTCTATATTTTGGCATCTCCATAACAAAAGGTTCATCAACCCCTTTAAATGCTGTTATTTTTAGTATTTTTGCTGCCATCAAACCTATGATTGCTCCACTTAAATAGATAGCAAATAAAATATTTCCCGCTTTATCAGGTGCAAAAAAAGCACCCGCAAACAATACATATACAGGCAATCTTGCACCACAAGACATAAATCCTATGATGAAAAGAGTAAGGAGTCTATCTCTGTCATTTTTTAAGATTCTTGCACTCATATAAGCAGGGATAGAGCATCCAAACCCTGTCACAAGAGGGATAAAACTTTGTCCATGCATACCAAACTTATGAAAAAAACCATCAAGTAAAAAAGCAACTCGTGACATATAACCTGTACTTTCTAAAAGAGCAATACCAATAAACAGAATAATAATATTTGGTACAAAAAGCACAACTGCCCCAACCCCTGAGATGATACCATCTACAACTAGAGAATGAATGTCTGGGTTTGAGATGGTAGCACCTATGACCTCTCCAAGCCAAACAAAAAACGCATTAATCCACTCTACAGGGATAGAGCCCACTTCAAATGTAAGTTGAAACAAAACCCACATAAAGGCAAGAAAGATTGGTATCCCTAAAATAGGATGGATAAGGACTTCATCTATCTTTTCAGTTAAAGTTTTTAAGGCAACTTTCTTTTTCTCCTGCAAAACTTCAGCAACTACCCCTCGGTTAAAAGAAGCGTACTCCTCGGCAAAGGCTTCTTTAATATCATCACTATCATGATGCAGTTCAATATGCCTAATTGATTCTATGAGTATAGGTTGTAGTTCTGTCCATACAGGCTCATCATGAAGTTTCTGGTAAGTTACTCTGTCATTTTTAAGAAGATTGATGGCTACATTTCTATAGCTATTTGAACTCTCATAATTATGTTTTTTAAGATTAGCTGCAAGAGTATCTATCTCCTCCTCTACAGCTTCACTAAATATGAGCTTTGAGCTATGAAGCTCTTTCTCGTAACTTGTTACTACATTTTTAATGAGCGTGTCTAGCCCAAGTTTTGTTTGTGCAGATGTTTTGATGCACTCTACACCCAGAAGCTCACTCATGTAGTCCGCATCTATCTCTATGCCCTCTTTTGTTGCCTCATCCGTCATATTGAGTGCAACAACTACTTTCTTTCCAAGAGTTAAAAGTTCTGATGTTAATTGTAGATTTTTTTCTAAATTCGTTGAGTCTACAACATTGATGATAAGATCGTATTCATGGAGGGTAAGGTACTCATGGGTTACTCTCTCCTCAATAGTATAATCATTGAGAGCATAAGTTCCAGGCAGATCAACAATGGTAAAATGGTATTCTCCATAATCAAACAACACCTCGGTACGCTCCACTGTAACACCCGTGAAATTCCCTACATGAAGATGAGCATTTGAGATGGAGTTGATCAGCATACTTTTACCAACATTAGGTTGCCCTACTAAAGCTACCTTTATATGGTTCGCTATGAGAGGGCATGCTTTTGCATCTCTATAACTCATATTTGTTCAACTTCTATTAATTTAGCTTCTGTATCTCTTAGAGCTATTTGCATCTTACCTACTTTTATCTCAACTGTACTTTTACGAGCTGTTTGTTGCATCACTTCAACTTCTGCACCTTTTATCATACCAAAAGAGATTAATCTTTGTTTTAAATCTTTATTAGTATTGAGTTTTAGTATGCGTACTTTACAGTTTTTCTTACAATCATAAAGACTTTTCATCATAATCCTACATAATTTATTCATAATGATAACAAATATCATTTTAATTATTAATTAAAGAAGCTAAATTTAGCTATAATTCATTTTTTATTTAAGGTTAGCAACAATGAAATTTCTTTTTACACCATCTTCACAATTTAACTTAGCAAATATGTTTACATTTGTAAATATAACAGCTGGTCTTTTAGCTGTTTACTTCATCACTCAAAATAATTTTTTCTTAGCCATTATTTTAGCATGGATTGGTGGTGCTTTTGATATATTTGATGGAAAGATTGCACGAAAGTACAAACTTTCAAACGAATTTGGTATCCAACTCGATAGTTTTGCTGATTTTTTGAGTTTTGTACTTGTCCCTGTCTTTTTAGTTTTTCAAGCAGTTTATGCACAAACACAACTCACTAGCATAATGATCGTAGCAGCATCGCTGAGTATATTTTATGTCATTTCTGGACTTAGAAGGCTTATATATTTCAATATTAATGCAGATGCAGGTGAGGTTGAAAACTACTTTACTGGTGTCCCTACACCTCTTGGGGCTATATTACTTTGGTTAGTTTATCTAGGTGCGGCATATAGTATCTTCAATATTTATATTGTTATGTTTTTGATGCTTCTCATCGCTCTATCTCTCAATTCAAAGATCAAAGTAAAACATCTCTAAGAGCAAACTTCTACTCTGTTTCTACCCGCTTCTTTTGCTTTATATAAGGCATCATCTGCACTTTTGAGTAAAAGCTCAAAAGTATTGTGAGTATCATTGAGCTGACATATGCCAAAGCTTGCTGTTATGTTGGCACCATCTGTCACAGTTGATTCTATCTTCTTTCGCAATACTTCGGCTTTCTCTTTTGCAAAATCTGCGTTGCAATTTTCAAGAATAATAACAAACTCCTCTCCACCAAACCTTGCCGTAAAATCCTCAACACGCATCCCTACACTGAGGATATCAGCTACTGCTATTAAGATAGTGTCACCCATAAGATGTCCATAGGTATCATTTATCTTTTTAAAGTAATCTATATCGAGCATTATCACACTAAGGTCATCGCCTTTTCTGTGGGCGCGTGCAAATTTTCTTTGCCCCTCTTCTGCTAAGACATGACGGTTGTAGAGACCAGTAAGCTGGTCATGTGATGCATTATAAAGAAGTTCATCTCTTTGGTACTTGATAAGAAGATGTGTATTGACTCTCGCTTTTACAATAGCTGGATTAATAGGTTTTGTTATATAATCAACAGCACCTAAAGTTAATCCCTTCTCCTCATCTTGGATCGTATCGCTACCTGTGACAAAGATAACAGGCACATTGTGTGTAATGTCATTTTCTTGAAGTTTACGGAACACTTCATAACCATCCATCTCTGGCATAGATATATCTAAGAGAATAAGGTCTGGATATGGCTGAGTTGTTGCTAGACCTAAAGCCCTCTGACCATTATTAGCAATTTTCAAATCGTATGTATCTTTTAAAAATGTAGCTAATACTTGTATATTTGATGCGACATCATCAACTATAAGTATGACTGATTTTTCTTTCACTCTAACTCCTTTAAAATCTTATCTATAGACTCAATTGCCTTTACAAACTCAAAGTCATCTATATATTTATATAAAATTTTTAACTCATCGTTAATAACACAAGCATTGATATCAAGAGCTGATAGACCAAGTTCATGACTCTCTATAAACTCACCCTTATCTAATTTCTCTCTCAATTGAGTCAACTCAACTTTTAACTTTTTTAAATCCATAGTGGTGCTTATTTGCAGGGAACTTTCCTCTTTTGTGTATTGTTTAAATACCTCTATAACCTCAGCAATTGCCATATTCAACTCCTCCACTCTATCTACGAAGTTCAGCTCTATATCCTTTGCAATTGCTTGAACCTTAGATGCACTAAGATTTGCAGCTGCACCCTTGATAGTATGGGAGTAAAGCTTAATGTCAGAATAGTTTGAATTTTGCATTGCTTCTTCGAGTAAGTCAACTTGTTTGACAACATCAATCACAAACATCTCCATCAATTTTTTGAGTAGATCACTTGAACCACTTACTCTTACTAAGAGATCCTCTTCATCCCAGATATCTTCACTACAGCTAATTTTTGATTGTTCTTTTGGAACCTCTTTCTTAACATCTTCCTCACCCTTTAAGATCCATTTTTTTAGCACTTGAGATAAAAGCTTAGCATCTATAGGTTTACAAAGGTAGTCATCCATTCCAGAGATCAAACATTTCTCTTTGTCCCCGTCCATTGCATTGGCAGTTAAAGCAATGATTGGTATATCAACATTTGTCTCATCTCCTCCACCTTCGCGGATAGCTTTTGAAGCCTCATAACCATCCATAACAGGCATCTGACAATCCATAAGCACAAGTGTATACGGAGGGTTAGCCTGCTTTATTGCTAAAACACCTTCGGCACCATTGTTTGCTATATCAGCTTTAAGACCAAAAGTCTCAAGGATTCCATTTACAACTATCTGATTTGTTAAGTTATCTTCAACGAGAAGTATCTTTACAGATTTTGGCCATTGGTACTTAGTATTAAAAATTTGTTCCTCTTTTTCAGCAATCTGTAGAGGCTTTTTATTGAGATCAAAAACACTAAAAATCTGCATATAATCTTTTGTAGTTGTTGGCTTAGGAAAATATTCATCAAAATAATATTCTTTACTTGACTCCTTATCAAAACTAAAGTCAAGTGGTGTCATCATCACTAACTTCATTGCGTTATAGTCTACATTTTGACGAATCTCTTTTGCTAGTTCTCTCCCTGACATATCTGACTTTCTAATATCTATGAGTAATATATCATAGGAGTTGTCTCCCAGTTTTTCTTTTGCTTGAAGTGTGTCATGGACACCTTGAACTTGCATACCCCAATGCTCAAGTTGATTTTTAATCGCCAATACACTTTGCTCATTATCATCCACTATTAAAGCTTTTTTACCCTTTATATCTATACTTGGAAATACTTTTTGTGCATTTGGGGCTAACTTCACCTCTATATCTACATGAAAAGAGCTTCCTTTACCAAAATCACTCTCAACCCATACCTTACCATTCATGATAGAACAAAGTTTTTTTACTATAGCTAGACCTAAACCAGTCCCACCAAACTTTCTTGTCGTAGAGGCATCAACCTGAGTAAATGACTCAAAAAGTGTCCCTATCTTCCCTTTTGGAATCCCTATTCCAGTATCTGTCACATCTACTTTTAGTCTAGCTATTTTATTGATACCTACTTCAAGTTTTACTTTGATAAGGATATGACCTTTTTGGGTAAACTTCACAGAGTTTCCTACTATATTGGTAAGTATTTGTCTTATCCTACCTTTGTCTGCTACCACTTTATCATACTCAACTTCTGAGACATCAAGGATAAGTTCTACACCTTTATCTTGTGCTTTAAATGCGATAGCCTCCGCAAAATCTCCAAGCTCATCTCGTATCATATACTCATGAAGATCTAACTCTAACTTTCCAGCTTCAACTTTAGAAAAATCTAAAATATCATTGATGAGGGAGAGCAGAGCATTGGCACTGCTTTGTGCTAAATGTGCATGATGCCTTTGCTTTTTATCGAGTTTTGTGTTGATGAGTAAACCCAACATCCCTATTACGCCATTCATCGGTGTGCGTATCTCATGAGACATACTCGCTAAAAATTCTGACTTACTTTTAGCAGCTTCTTGTGCTTTTTTTGTTGTTTGCAAAAGTTCATTTTCATTATTGTGTAGTGTTAGCATCATCTGATTAAAGGCACTGCTTAGATGCCCTATCTCTGAGCCTGAATCTACATCCACTTTGATGTTTCGATACCCCATCGAGTAGTCATTTGTAGCATCCATTAGCTTAATGATAGGTTTAGTTATTTGATTTGCAATGATAAACGATATGACCACAATAACAAGCACCATA
>JALUXP010000028.1 GCA_027013295.1 Sulfurimonas sp. | reverse complement strand
GATAAATGGTGCAAAATCATTTTTTGCGTAAAGTGCAACCGATAAGATGCCCAATAATAGTAACAATAGTTTTTTCATGCTAGATTCTCTTAGTTATCATAGCATTAGCTACTTTTTTCATGCTAGATTCCCTCAGCTATCATGGCATCAGCTACTTTTTTAAATCCAGCAATATTAGCACCATCTACATAATTACCCTCAACGCCATAATCTTTTGCAGTGAGAGCAACACGCTTACAAATCATCTGCATAGTCTCTTTAAGTTTCTCATCGACTTCTGCAAAACTCCACTTACTCATAGAAGCATTTTGAGCCATTTCAAACTCACTCACCGCCACACCACCAGCATTTGCAGCTTTAGCAGGTGCAAAACAGATTTTATGACTTAAAAAGTCATTGACAGCTTTTGGAGTTGTTGGCATATTTGCACCCTCTGTAACACTCACAACACCATTGACAATAAGGTTTTGTGCATCAATATCATTGAGCTCATTTTGCGTAGCACATGGGAATGCTGCATAACATGGAATATCCCAAACCGCATGTGCACCTTCTGGATACTCCTCAACGGGAATATATTTTGCTTCTGGATGCTTCTGTGCATAGGTTTCTAGTGAAGTTCTTTTTACAAGTTTTAACTCTTTAAGAAGATCTAAATCAACACCACGAGAATCATAAATAGTGCCTTTAGAGTCCGAACAAGAAACAGCTATAGCCCCTAACTGCTGTAGTTTTTCTATTGCATGAAGTGCTACATTTCCTGCGCCACTTACAGTACATATCTTTCCTTCTAAACTCTCTTTTGCTTCCATTTCTAACATAGTCTCTGTAAAATACACAGCACCATATCCTGTAGCTTCTGGTCGCATAAGTGAACCACCAAAAAAGAAAGGTTTACCAGTTAAAACACCCTCAAAAGTTGAAGTAATTTTTTTATACTCTCCAAACAAGAAACCAATCTCCCTCCCACCAACTCCAATATCACCAGCAGGAACATCCATGCGTGGTCCAATATACTTATGAAGTTCTACCATAAATGATGAACAAAACTTCATCACTTCAAAATCAGATTTTCCTTTAGGATTAAAATCACTTCCACCTTTAGCACCACCGATGGGCAAACCAGTAAGCGAATTTTTTAGAATCTGTTCAAAACCCAAAAATTTTAAAACCTCTTCTGTTACAGTTGGGTGAAAACGCAAACCGCCTTTGTAAGGTCCAAGTGCATTGTTAAACTGGATTCGATAACCCGTGTTAACTTTAATGTTGTTTGCATCATCGAGCCATGTCACCTTAAACTTTATCACTCTATCAGGAACGATAAGGCGTTCAAGTATAGCATGCTCTTTGTATCTGTCATCTGTTTTTAAAAGTGGTGAAATAGAGTAGATCACCTCCTCCATTGCTTGACAAAAAAGGTTTTCTGTATTACAATTTTCGCCTTCAAACTCTTTTATTTCTCTGTCTGTATAATCATTCATTTTGTTTTAATCCTATTTTAAAGCATTCGTTTAAATATTTTTCAACACAACAGCTTTATTTGATATTTTATTGATTTTCATCATCGTATTATACTCTTGTTTATGCTAAAGTTAGATAAAATTACATAAAGGATACCCTATCGTAACTTACACTATTATTCACACTATACACATTTTTTCTGTCTTTATATATGGCGGTTTTTTATTTGTTGATGTTTTGTTTTTGAGCAAAATGAATCAAACACTTACAAATGATGAACAAAAAAAAGCAAGAGAAGCCATCATGATACATGTACGAAAGGTCGTTCCGTACTCTCTTATGGTAGCTGTAGTAGCTGGACTCTACATGTTTTTTCAAGTTTTTGGGGAGATAAGTTCTGAGGGATTGAGCTATTTTCAAACGATGTTAAGCATCAAAGCTTTTTTTGGTTTATGGTTGGGGTTTCGCGGAGTAAATCAGAAACTCTTTGGCATCCAGCCATGGGTGTTTAAAAGTCATCTGTTTCCATTCTCATTAGTTACTATCATCATACTTTTATCTCAATTTATGTATTTATAGCTAAATTATTAGTAAAATTTGGTATTATACTTTTTATAATTTATAAAAGTTAGGATGTGACATGACAACAAATTTAAGTATTAAGAAGAAGATGAATTATTTTATTCTTCTTGTGACTATTGCGGTTACAGCAGCAGCTGTATTTGTATATTGGTCTTTTAGTGCAGTAGCAAACCAGTATGATGATCTCCATGGAAAACTGATGATGGGTGAACTCCATACCCTTGATATAGAGAAAAACCTCAACTATATCTCAAGGACTTCAAGAGATATTATCTTAGGTGGTGATTATCAAAAAGATATAGCAAAGCTAGATCAAAAAGTAAGTGCAATCAGACAAGACTTTAAAAAGATAGAGAGCTTGATGGAAGGTGAAGCATCTCTAGCTAAAGTGAAAGAGGCGAAAGACTCAACAATGCTCTTTTTAAATAAATCGTTGGAGATGATGAAAGGGCTGAGTGCTGATGAGATTCGCAATAATAAACCTGCAATTTATAAGCGATATACAACAGGACTCACACCCTACGCAAATGCATCAAGAAAATCTTTTAAAACGCTAGTAAAAATGAAAAATGATGAGCTTAGCGAAGGCTCAACTGCTTTAACAGATGAACTTTACTTTTTTAAAGTGCTCGTACTCGCTTTTGGGATTGGTTTTGCCATAGTCATCTTCTCTTTTGCAACAGCTATTAGAAAATCAACGATCAGTGGTATTGACAACTTCTCTAAACAGATAGCATATGCAGCTTCAGGTGACTTCTCTCATAGATCAGATGATTGTGATGCCTTTAATAGAGATACAGAACTTGGTATGATGGGTTCTGAACTTAACAAACTACTCAACCAGATTGATGGTATGACAAAAGAGATCAAAATAGCAATCGAAGGTGCTTCACAAGGTGATTTTAGTAAAAAGATCTCTTTCAATGGTACGCAAGGAGAGTTTGAAAAAGCACTCCAAAGTGTAGCAACTACAGTTGACTTTATGCACAAACAATATATAAGGGGAAGACGAGATGAATTTAACTCTAAACTAAGTACAAAATCTATCCAAGTATCCGAATCACTTTCACTCATACAAACAGACCTTAACACTAACATAGGTGATTTAAAAACCGTTACTGATGCTACAAAATCTGCTGCAGAATTGGCAACAAACTCAAGAGAGAGCATCAATGAGATTGTAGATGAGTTAGGAACACTAAGCGAACAAGTGGCTACAAACAATCATTCTATTGGTGAACTTGCGACTCAAGCACATGAGATCACTTCTGTTATAGAACTCATCACAGATATTGCAGACCAAACAAATCTTCTTGCACTCAATGCGGCTATTGAAGCAGCTCGTGCAGGGGAGCATGGGCGGGGATTTGCTGTTGTTGCAGATGAAGTTCGTAAACTTGCTGAGAGAACACATAAAGCAACTGGAGAGATCTCCATAAGTATCAAATCACTCCAACAAGATATGAGTGAGATCCAAACGAGTTCAGAATCGATGAAAGTAACAGTAGAGGGTTCTAGTGAAAAAATCAGTGAATTTGAAGACACTCTTGTCAAGCTTAGTGATAATGCAACGGGCATTGTAGATAGCTCCTTTGCGATGGAAAACTCTATCTTCG
>JALUXP010000027.1 GCA_027013295.1 Sulfurimonas sp. | reverse complement strand
GCAGATTTTTCTTGCCACTTACACCACCATAGGTAAAGGTGATTTTAAGAGCAATCTTATCTATCTGGAGCTTGTTATTTGCAAAGTATTCTTTAAGTTGATTTGCTTTTTTTTCTAGGTCTATCTCGTTTTCATATACAAGGCAAAACTCATCAGAGTTAATTCTGATGACACAAGAGGTATCAAACTGACTAAGGAGGTATTGGGATACTTGTATGAGTAGTTTATCTCCAAACTCAAAACCATATGTGGTGTTTATATAGCTAAAGTTATCTATGTTGAGAAGGAGTAGTGAAGCTTTTCGACCCTCTTGAAGTTTTTTCTCTAGGTATATTTTGTTGTAAAGTTTTGTAAGTGAATCATGATATGCTAAGTATTTGATTTTGTCTTGGGTAACTTTGAGTTCTGTTATGTCACTAAAGACAGCAAAATAGTTTTGCAACTCACCATCTTCATCACAAAGTTTTGAGATGCTAACCCACTCGTGTACAAGTTCTCCATCTTTTGTTTTGTTGATGATCTCTCCACTCCATCTTGAAGTGGTTTTGAGCTGTTCCCATAAATCTTTATAAAATTCTTTTGAGTTTTCCCCTGAGGAGAGAAACTTCGGGTCCTTACCGATGACTTCTGCTTCTGTGTAGCCATAAATCTTTTCAAATCTCTTTGAGACCTCAGTGATTTTGTTGTTGATATCTGTAACAACAATCCCCTCATCTGCATGTTCCATCGCCGTTGAGAAGAGAGTGAGTCTTCTTTGGCTGTCTTGGTTCTTGAGCACTATACTCACTACGATTGAAGCAGTCTCAAGGAGCTTTTTATGAAAAGCAGAGGGTACGCGGTGTTCAAACGAAGAGAGAGCAAAAGAGCCAACTGCATTTTTGTTGATATCTTTTATGGGCATGGACCAACACGAACAAAGGTTAAAGTCAACAGCAACTTTGCGTAAATCACTCCACCTTGTATCTGTAAAGGTATTTTCAACATACTGAGGCTCATTTCTATAGACAGCGTTCCCACAAGAACCACCACCTGGACCCGGTGTTAAGTTGGCTAGTGCATCATGACCAACTTGAGGCACGGAGGGTGCAGAGAGAACATTGAGTTTTCCATCTTTACCTTTAAGCATGATGGAGGCGACAGAATTTGGAAGTAAACTCTCCGCTAAGGAACAAAGTTTTGCAAGAATAACAGAAGATTTTTCTGAAGATGCAACAAGTTCGAGGATCTGAGCCTCTAAGGAGATTATATCTTCATATTGTTGGGGGCTTATCTCAATCGTCTCAGGCATTTTTCAAATCCTTAAGTGGGTTTTTATTTAGTGCGGTGCATTGGGTGTTGGTAGTCGTTTTTCTCACATGCACTAAAGGTAGTAAGAATACTAAGCGTGATAAAAGTCAGCATTAAATAAGTTTTCATTGTTTTCCTTAAATTGTAATAGAGCCATTCTAGCTAAAAAGAGTTTACTATTAGCTTATCTATCTCATTTGCATCAGTTGTGTTAGCAAAACAACTCTTGTCTCCACAGATCATCAAATCTTTGTTTGTAGCAGATTTGAAATGGACAAATGGATACTTTAAGGCACTGAGAAGCTCTCTGTTTTCATTGAGATTATCTTGTGTTGACTTGATGATTCTGTCCCCTTTTGTGTATCGAAGTACCTGCTCTATCATTTTTGGATAGAGGACGCTTCTTCGACCAAGTTCATGTGAGTTGTATTCTAGTGTTTTAAAAGCAAAGTGACTGTACTTGTCATCTTCGAGAAGAAGACCTAAGCTAAAGAGTGCATCAACTATAACCGCTACAGAACTTGTGTAAGTATTGTCTGAGATCTCCGCAACTGTTTCAAACTCTCCATCACTAAAATTCCACTTTCCTAGTTTGTAAAATCTCTCTAAAGCGGTGTTGATAAAGCGTTGAGCGAGAACTAAATAGATCTCTTTGCCTGTATATTTAAAAGCAGTGATGAGGGCTTGGCTTAAAAAGGCATAGTCTTCTAAAAAAGCTTCTATTTTTGGTTTTTTATGGATGAGGGTGGTATGGTAAAGAATGTCATCAAGATGCATAGTGCCGAGTAGTTTGTTGAGTGCATCGATCGCTTGTGTATTGTACTTTGTCTCTATGCTTCCTAATGTAAAGAGGGCATTGAT
Source organism: Sulfurimonas sp. (assembly GCA_027013295.1). Lineage (GTDB taxonomy): Bacteria > Campylobacterota > Campylobacteria > Campylobacterales > Sulfurimonadaceae > Sulfurimonas. Next base: position 17,183 of record JALUXP010000027.1, on the reverse strand, counting down.
CATCATGGCAGACCAAGATGTTTGTACTTTTTTGTCTATAAAAGGGTAAACTCTTTTTGTCCGAAGTTCACTAAGTAGTATTTTTATCTCTTGAAACATTTTGGGTGCTTTATCATTGATACGGATGATGTTTTTACCCTCAAAATTACCCTCTGGTGTGACTTCAAGTTGTTTAAGTATGGTGTTGATATCTGCAAAATGATTTTGAGTCAAAAGATTGTGTACTTCATCGTAAGTATAGATAAAGTAAGTTCCCTCTTCCCCCTCACTGTCAGCATCAGATGCACTATAAAAGAGACCCTCTTCACTCATAAAGTTCTGCCAAAAGTCAGCTATCTCTTTAGCTATACGAAGATGTTTTTCATCTTTATATGTAAGATAAGTTTTTGTGTAGAGTTCACAAAGTAGAGCATTATCATAGAGCATCTTCTCAAAGTGGGGTACACGCCACTGGGTATCGACTGAGTAGCGACAAAAACCACCATCTACTAGGTCGTATATGCCACCCTTCGACATATTCTCAAGGGTGTGAAGTAGCATAGCTTTTGCAGACTTTTCATCATAAAGTCTATCTATGACAAGGAGAGTGTTAAGTGTATTTACCTGTGGAAATTTTGGTTTTAGAGAAAAACCTCCATAACTTGTTTCATAGTTATTTTTCACTTGGTGGAGAAAATTTTTGTAAAAATCCTCTTTTAAAAGGGTTGCTTCTTTTGGATGCTCATAGTGGTCTAAAAAACTCTCAACTTCATCTGCATTTTTATACAGTTGTGCATCATCTTCATCAACTTTTTGTGCGATAAGTTTTGTTAACTCTTTAAACCCCATCCCCTCAATAGAGCCTGGTTGTGATTCTGGTGGGATGTAGGTACCTGCAAAGAAAGGTTTGTTTTGTGGGGTACAAAAGATAGATGTTGGCCAACCACCAGCACGACGGTTGAGAAGCATATGTACCTCTTGGTAGTGTTTGTCGATGTCTGGGCGTTCCTCTCTGTCCACTTTGATGCACACAAAAGAGTCATTTAAAATCTTGGCACATTCTTCATTTTCAAAGACACTCTCCTCCATCACATGACACCAGTGACATGAACTATAGCCTATACTGATAAAAATCGCTTTGTTCTCATCTTGAGCTTTTTTAAAGGCTTCATCACCCCAAGCAAACCAATCCACTGGATTGTCTTTATGTTGTTGTAAATAGGGGCTATCTTCTTTTGCTAGTCTGTTTGACATAATTTTTAACCTTACTTATATTTTTTTTAGATAGAGTAGGGAAATGTTGATTTTGATTTGCTTAAAATTAAAATTACTCTTGTTATTTTAGCTTTTATTGTGTAATCTTGCATTGATAATTTAAATAAAGGAAAATAAAAATGGCACATATAAAATTACAAGAATTTGAGGATATGTCTCCAGAGATTCAAGAAAAAGCACGACCAATACTAGAGAAAACAGGTAAATTAGGAGAGATTTTTAAACTTCTAGCATTAGATGAGAAAATCTATTTTGCTACTGATGAGATGGTTCAAAAATATCTTCTTGATGAAACGCTACTTTCGTATGATATTAAAGAGGCTATCGCACTTCTTATCTCAAAAGAGAATGGGTGTAAGATGTGTGTAGATGTCCATAAAAGTATTGCTAAAATGCTCGGTTTAAGTGAAGAAAAAATTGAAGAAATTCTTGGTGGTGTTGCATCAATGAATGTTGATGATAAAGAAAAGGCACTTTTAAATTTTTGCATCAAAGCATCAGCAAAAGAGAATTATAAAATTTTAAAAGAGGAGATAGATTCACTGAAAGATATGGGATGGAGTGATGTTGAAATTATTGAAGCTGTTGCTATTACAGGATATTTTAACTATATCAATACTCTCTCAAATGTGTTTGGTCTAGGTGAATAGCGATAGGTAAATATCTTTTTATAAAAAAGAAAAAATGTCAAAATCATCACCTGTACGATCTCTCTTAAAAACTCGAAACTTTTGACATTGTAAGTGCCTCTCCATAAATAACCCCAACTTCAGAGGTTTAAAAAGAGGCACTTATTTCTTTATTATTTTATAAAATTTTGTTTTATCTCTTTGAGTTTATCGTTTAAAATGTTCCAAAGTATAAGGGCTGCTTCTTTATCATCTGGTTCAGGAACATCCCAATCCACAATCTTAAGATTTGTATTGAAAAGAAGCTCTAACTCTTTTTCTATCTCTGTTTTACGGTTTGTTAAATCTTTTTGTACTGCATCCATCATAATTCCTTATTTAAAACCAAGCTCTAAAAAAAGCTCTTCAAAAAACACACTTACATTGACGAGTTTATTTTTAAGTGTATCCATCGCTTTGTCTTCTGCATACCACTCTTCTATGATCTTAACACTAGAACTTTTTTGATCCTCATTTAACTTGTCCGTTGTATGGATACTTTGTCTTATCTGCTCTAAATGCTCTTTATGTTTATGTGAACTCATCTATAATCCTTGTTTTTTCATATTTTAGCAAGATTGTTGTTTAACAATTGTCGCTTTTTAAAAAAATATTATGATATACGAGTACAAGAAGGTTTTGGAGAAGTTTAAAATAGATAAAAGATATAAAAATATGACAGAGATAGATTACTCGAAGGAGTAATCTATAGCTCTTTTTTAAGTTGTTTGATGTAATGAAACATTGCTATCTCACCAAAAAATGGTCCAAAAATATTGAAAAGTGGAAGAAAGTTAAAAAGAGCTGTTACGCCACTGATGACAAAGAAACTTTTTTTGTATTGCGTGAGTTTTTTACTATCTTCTTGTCTAATGAGAAGTACTTGTGCATCTTCTACAAAAGTATCCTTGATGAGCCAAACCCACAGAGTAATTTGTACTATGAAGTTAAGTAGAGGAATGAAAAGTAGAGGAAATGCAAGGAGTGAGATAGCTATATAGATAGTGATATCTACAACTCTGTTTTTACTTGTTTCAAACTCATTTTCTTCTAAAAGTGTTTCATATGGGAAGTGCTTTTTACTGATCTTGACAAGGAGATGTTCACTAAAAAAACTTGTTACAAAAAGCATAGTGACAATAATACCACTATATATAAAGTAAAATCCTAAGAGATACGACATTGTAGCTTCTACGGTTTCAAATGGTAGCCAGTTGAGTAGTTGGAGTAGTTTTTGATGGAGAATCCCTGCGTTAAAAAAGCCGATGGCTGCCCAGAAAGTAGCACTTAAAAAGATAATTCCTAGTGAAAACGAACTATATTTTTCTTTGGAAACTTTCTCTAAAATCATATTTCCAAAAAAAACTAGGATGAGAGCAAAGGTAACTATGACTAACACTAACCACAGTAGCGATGCAAGCATCCATGCACTATTTGAGCGAATCATAGAAAAAGGTACTAAGTCTATAAAGAAACTACTAATCCCTATGAGCGTATCCCATAAAAAAAAGCCCATAGCGGACCAAAGAAGTGTTACTGCTACTCCTATGAAAAAAACCAACTTCATCGTATGATAGTTAAGTATCTCTTTAAAGGCAAAAAATATTGATTCTGTTACATCTTGCATCTTGCTTTCCTTATAACCAGCGTTGTATGTTAACGAGTGTTTTTATGGCTGGGTTTTGTAACTTTTTAAGCATTATATCACCCATCATCTTTTTTGCAAGCATGATGTAGGATTCAGAGATGGTAGGATGTGGATGGATAGAGCCAATAATATCTTTAAGGGTAAGTTTATTAGCGATGATGAGAGCTGCTTCACCAGCCATGGTTTGTGCTTCAGCGTGCATACTAGAGACACCTATGATGCGAGTTGATTTTTTGTCGACTATATATTTTAAAAATCCATAATCTTCGTTGTCTATTTGTGATTTTGCTTCAGTGTTAAACTCAAAAGTATCTACAATTACATCTATACCTCTTTGTTTAGCTTCTGCTTCGCTTATCCCCGCCATAGCAACATTTGGCATACTAAAGAGTACCCACGAGTTGATGTCATAGTCAACTGAAAAGTAGTTATGCTCTAAAAAAAGATTTTGTGCAAGGGTATGCGCTCCATACTGTGCTGTGTGGGCAAATTTTGGAAAACCATCTACCGTATCTCCATTTGCATAGATATTAGGATTTGAAGTTTGGAGATGTTTTGAGACTGAGATGCCCTTAGCAGAGAAATCTACACCCGCCTTTTCTAAGTCCAAATGCTCGATATTTGCTACTCTTCCTGCAGCACTAAGCACTCTTGTCGTCTGTATCTTTTGTTCTTTATTCTCTTGTGTGAAAGTGATTTCAAACTGTTCATCAGCATAATCGACTACAGAGATATTTGAAGAGAGATGGAGTATCACTTTTGGATTTTTCTCTAATTTGTCAAAGAGATATTTCGCTGCCCTTGCATCAATGTTCTCTAAAATCTTATTTTTTCTTCCAAAGAGGTGAATCTCAACCCCAAGCGAGGAAAGAATCATAGCGAACTCTACAGCGATAGCACCTGTTCCTATGATAGCGAGACTTTGTGGTAGTTGCATCTTTTCAAAAAAGTCACTATTTGTCCAGATCTTATCAGCACCACTCCCTGCATACTTCGGTATGAAACTATGTGAACCCGTTCCTATGACAGCTTTTGAGAAGTGCAACTCCTCTTTTTTATCTTCAAAGATGCACTCAAGAGTATCTTTAGATGTAAAGTGAGCATTTGCTTTGATAAGCTCAAGATTCTCAAGTGCATCTACAGTATCTTGTGCAGTGTCTTTTCTTTTGTTGAGAATGGTATCTTTTCTTTTTTTGATTTTTTCCCAAACAAGAGAGTAGTGTGTATCATCGAGTGTGATACCAAATTCCTTTAAATCTTTTAAGGACTCTATCTGCTTTGCACTTGCTTCCATGATTTTAGAGGGGATACACCCTTGAAAAAGACACTCTCCCCCAAGTTTTCCAACTGCATCAATAAGTGCTACTTTTTTATCTTTGTTAAGTTTTGCATACTCTATGGCTACTGGTGTCCCTGCTGGTCCACCTCCTATGATAACAAGGTCATAATGTTTTAGATTGTTTGGCATACTGTTTTCCTTTAATTGTATTTGTTATGTGCTTTATAAAAATCTTCTAACTCATTATAAAGCTCTCTAAAGTGTTTTTTCAGTCCCTCTGGGTTTTCAAAGTACCGCTCACTTACCACTGCAAAAAATTCTGCTTCATTAGTAGCAGCATATTCCCCTATGAGTTTGTACTTTCCCCAGTCTCTGTTTTTGAGGCGTACCTTTTGGAGCTTATTAAACTCATGTGAGAGTACCTCTGCCCACTCATGATACTTTGAGTAGGGGAGCGGTGGTGTTCCATCTGCAACTCCATCTAAAAAGTCAATCTCATGAGCAAATTCATGAATGATGACATTGTCTCTATGGAGATGATAGGCATCTTTTTTTGCATCACTCCATGAGAGAACTACTGTATCACTGGAAGATTGCCCCTCTAGTAAAAAATCTCCTTTTGTATAGATGCCACCATTGTTGTTCGCTTGTTTAGCAATAACTGTATTTGGGTAGATTACAATAGTGGAGAGATTTTCGTAGCATTGCGATATGTCGAGATGCACTAACAATAAACAAGCATGAAAGGCAATAACAACTTTTATCTCATCAGTAAGTTTGAGTGATACCCCGATAAAATCTTTTGTATTGATAAAGATAAGAATAGAGTGCGAGATCTTTTCTTGTTCTTGTGGATTGAGTTGTTGGTAGAGTGGTATCTTTTGTAAAATATTTGTATATTTTTGAGGAAAGGGGAGTGTGGAGAATTTTTTTATTTGATTGCGTTTATAAAGACTAAAAAAGAAAAACAATAAAAAAGCAAATGCCCCTAAAATCAAAAAGAAGCTAAGCAAGGAGCTGTAATATGCACTACTCATGGATATAACTTGGTGTTGATTGTTTTTTTAGCGTTCTTCGTTTGATTAAACGCAGTAAAATTTCTATGATAAACGCCACCAAAAATGTAGCAAGTAAATAATATATAATCTCTGGCATAGTTTTATATGTGGAGTAAAGTGTAAGGAGGGCAACTCCAAACATAGCGACAATTGCAAGGAGTATTACCCAAAGTTTAGCACCTGTATGTTTGAGAACTTTGAGATGGGCAATATGTGTAGTGCCTTGGACTAAAAGCATGACAATGGCAGCTACAGTGGTGATCTCGGAGATGTTAAAAAAGATAATAAGCGGAGTGACAATCAAGGCACTGACAATAAGTCCCTCGTAAGAGTTAAAGATATGGTATTCATACACTTCTGGAAGGTTTCCATCTTTTGCCATAGTGTAGCCTATCTCAGTTACAGCATAAAGCGTAGCGTTAATCGCTGATGCAGTTGCAAGGAGGGCAGTTACAGACATAATCTTAAAGCCCCATTCACCAAAGAGAGGTTTTGCAGCCTCAGCAAGTGCATAATCTTTTGTCTCGATGATTTTTTCTAGTGGAAGATTTCCCAAAACAGCTATGCTCGTTAAGATATATAAAATAGCTACAATGATGATGGCATAAACCATCGCTTTGAGCATAGTAGTTTGAGGGTCTTGCATATCTTCAACAGTATTTGTGATGACACTAAAACCTTGGTAGGCAAAAAATGTGATTCCTATGGCAAAAACCATTCCGCTTATAGGGGGCATTTTGTTGAGACTTAAAAGCTCTGGTTGGATACTAAAGAGTGCAGCTATAGCAAAGATGATGAGTACACCAAGTTTTATAAAAACGATGATGTTTTCAGACTTTGCAACGAGTGAAGCACCTATGAGGTTGATAAGAGTAAAAAGAAGGACAACACCGACAGAAAATATATTTATCATGAGTTCACTTGAGTGGGTCATAAAAGTAGCAGCATAAGTTCCAAAAGATTTTGCAACAGCAGCTACAGCTATGAGCTGAGAAAAGTAAAATACTACACCCATCGAGCCTGAGAAGAGATTTTCTCCAAAGCCTTGGACTAAATACTCCACTATCCCTCCACGAGATTGGTATGTGATAGCAAGTTTTGCTAAGGAATAGCCACTTAAAAGTGCTATTAGCGCACCAAAGATGAAAGAGAGCCAGACAATATTTCCCGCCATAGACCCAGCTTGACCGATAACTATGAATATACCAGCACCAACCATAGAGCCTATCCCTAAAAAGATAGCACTCCAGAGTCCAAAAGCTTTTGTTTCTTGCATCATTTTTTCCTTATTGTATAATAAATTTTACTATATAGACATTTTTAATCTCTCCATCACTAAGCATAGAGTTGATTTTGTTTTTGATCGCGTCACAAATTTTTTGTTTTCCAAGTTCTGAAGAGACTTCCGCTGGTGTTTTATTTGAAAGGATGAGGATGATTTCATCACGAATAACAGCATTTTTATCATTAAGCTCGTTTAAGAGAAGTTTATCATTGAGTTCCAAAGAGAGCGTTGCAGTAAGATATGCATCTTTTCCATCAATCGTTTTTAGATTTACTGTGATAGGTGTTAACGGATAAAGTGGTCCAATCTTACTGAGACTTTCATCTTCAGGGCTTACTTGTTTTTCAACTCCGATATTTTCATTTTTCATCTCATTTTGTTGGTTCATGAACAAAAGAGTTGCAATTACTCCACCAATGAGTGTAAGGACCAATAAAATGATTATTACAATTAAAAACTTTTTAGACATCTACTTCTCCATTTTTTTAAAGATAGAACCTGTAACGAGGAGAGATACCCCATCAAAAAAGAGGCTAAAACCGACAAAAAGACCGATGAGATACATAGAAGTCATAGGCCAACCGAAAGTAAAAAGTACACCAAGTAAAACAGAAAATATTGCATTTATTATCCAAAAAAATGAACCCTTATGTGGACGCATCTTCATCCCAATGCTAAAACTTGCATAGGCATCCATGAAAAAGTAGATAGCCAAAAGTAAACCAACTGTTCCCACTCCGCTTAAAGGATAAAATATCATAAAGAGTGAAACACCGATGAGTAAAATACTTTTGAGCCATCCAGTATAATCTTCTTTATCGCTCAAGTAGGTAAACCACCCAGCCATAACCCCTGCAAACAGTAAAATCCAAGATACAAATGTCACAGTCGCAAGTGTCATAACAACTGGCCATAATATACCGATAATACCTAAAATAACAAATATACTTCCAGCTATTTTTGCATGTTTAGAAAATTTGTTGACTAACTCTTTTCCCATATTTTCTTCTAATGGATATTTCCACATAATTACTCCCTAATGTTTTATGCTCTTTTTAAACCTCTGAAATCAGGGTTATTTATGGAGAGGCACTTATTATATCACTTTGTGGATAATAAATAGTAAATATTCTCTATTGTTAGGGGAAAGAAGTTTATAGATGCTAAAACACTTCCTAAAATCATATAGCCAATATAGCGCTCTTATGTAGCAAACTAATCTCATGTTCTTTATGCACTAGCTGATAAACAGATGGAGTTAAAGCAACTTCAAAAAGATTATACTAAAAAAATCACTAAAATAAAATCTGATTTGTCTGCTAATAATAAAATGAGTAGAGGTGGTTTTAGTGCTATTTTCTTTTTAAAGTGTATAAAAGCACTTGATCTAAAGAGAATAGATATAAGCCAATAGTTGGAGTGACTTTTGCTTAGTATCAAAAAGTTACTTAGATAAAATCTTATATGACAATTTGCATTACACTTTGAAATATATAAGGATTGAAAATGAATATACCAATAAACTTTTTAAATCAAATGGATGATTATTTAAAATCACCATTAAACTATACGGGTGGTAAATATAAATTACTTAATCAGATAACTCCCATGTTTCCATCCAATATAGAAACTTTTGTTGATTTGTTTGCTGGTGGTTGTAATGTAGCAGTTAATGTGAAAGCAGAAAATATAATTGCAAATGATATTAGTCCGCATATAATTGAACTCTATAATTATTTTAAAGTTAATACAATTGAAAACATAGAAAATGATATAAATAATATAGTTAAAAAATATAACCTAAGCAATAGTTCACTACATGGTTATGAATATTATGATACAAACTTAAAAGATGGTTTAGCTAACTATAATAGAGAAAATTATATGAGACTAAGAGCTGATTATAATAAAAATCCTAGCCCTATAAAGTTTTATACATTGTTAATTTATGCTTTTAATAATCAAATAAGATTCAACAAAAAAGGTGAGTTTAACTTACCTGTAAACAAAAGAGATTTTACATCTAATATGAGAAAAAATTTAAAACTATTCGTACGAAGAATTAAAAATATAAATATTAATTTTATTGCAAGAGATTTTAATGAAATAAATATACCAAGTAATTCATTTGTATATGTTGACCCACCATATCTAGCTACTACAGCTAGTTATAATGAAAATGGTGGTTGGAATGATAAATGTGAGGTTAAATTATTAAAATATTTAGATGAACTTGATAGCAAAGGAATAAAATTTGCACTTTCAAATGTCCTTGAAAGTAAGGGGATTAAAAATGATATTTTAATTGAATGGAGTGAATCAGAAAAATACCATATTCACTATTTGAATTATTCTTATAGTAATTGCTCATATCAAACTAAAAATAGAGATAAAAATTCTACAACGGAAGTTTTAATTACAAATTATAATCCTTCTATAAATGGTTTAACATCTAGTAAAAGTGTTGAAAAACTAATACATGAGAGTAGCGAAGACTTAAAAAATATCCCTTATGATACTTTTTCAATATCAAATAGAAGATATATGGGTTCAAAAACAAAGCTCTTGTCTTTTATAGAAAAATCTATAAAAGATGTAGTTGGCAATTATTCAAGTTTTGTTGATATATTTTCAGGAACAGGTGTTGTAGGTCATTATTTTAATAAAGAAAATGCAAAAATAATTTCCAATGATTTATTATATTCAAATTATGTATCAAATTATGCTTTTTTATCAAATGAGTCTTATGATTACAATAAAATGGACAAATTAATAGTAGAGTTCAATAATTTAAAAGGAAGAGAGAATTATTTTTCAAAGCATTTTGGAGATAAGTTTTTTTCAAATACAGTAGCCAAAAAGATAGGAACTATCAGAGAAAATATTGAAAAATTATATAAACAATCTCAAATTAATTTTAGAGAAAAAGCCATACTAATAACATCATTAATATATGCTTCTGATAAAATTGCTAACACATGTGGTCACTATGATGCATACAGAGGAAATTTGGACTTTAACAACAAGCTAATATTAAAACATTTGGATATATTTCATCAAAGGAACAGCGGTAATGAAATATACAATCAAGATAGCAATACACTTTTTAGTCAATTAGATTATGAAGTAGATATTGTATATGCCGACCCTCCATATAATTCAAGACAATATTCATCTTTATATCATTTAGTTGAAAATCTTGCAAGATGGGAGAAACCAGAAGTAGAGGGGAAAGCTTCTAAGATGAAAAATCGTAAAGAGTTTAATTCTAAATATTGTAATAAAACAGCAATAGAATCTTTTGATGATTTAATATCTAATGTAAAAGCAAAATATTTTATATTGTCATATTCAGACATGGGAACAAAAGGAAATGATAGGTCTAACGCAAGAATGAGCGATGTGGATATTATAAGAATAATGAAACAAAAAGGAAAATTAATAATAAAAGATATGGCTCACAAAGCATTTTCAGCAGGAAAGTCAAAAATAGACAATCACAGAGAAAGATTATTTATTTGTGAACTAAATAATGCCTAAAAATATTAAAAATATCATGGAAAATCAGAACCACCTCAAACTAACCTACAACCAAACAAGTGGTAAAATATGCCTAGAAACATACGATGAGGGCTTTTTAACCAAGAGATAGATAATTACCTCGTATGTGCAATCTCAGTAACCCCATACTTTTATAGGGAAAAATCTTTAGCTCAGGTAGTTTACAAAAAGTATGGAGAGGCACTTACCTGATAGGAAGATGGGCAATCATTTCATACGGAGTAGCGAAAAAAGTAACTGAGCTAAAAATCTGCTTGCCGTTAAAGTGGCAAGCATTATTGTTAGGAGAAAATTTCATCATAAGAGCTGATGCTTGTTTGTTAGAGTTGTGCAAATAATTAATGTTTTTTGTTAGTAACATCTTTTGCATGTTTTGTAAACAATGAGTCAAAATCATTAGCAATTTTTTTATATAATTTTTCAACTTTATTTTTACCATTGATTTCTGTTTGTATATTTTTTATATCTTTTTGCAACATTTTATAGTCTGAAGTATGTTTTTTTGCATACCCAAAAAGCACTGCTTTATCGAGTTCATCTTTTGCTTGTGCCAATAGTTTTGTTGCTTCTTTTTTATGAGATTTATCCATTTCTGATGCCTCTGCAGCTAAACCCTGTGCAGTGATAAGTGGAATTGGAATTGTTACTATTTGCACTACTATACTATTTAATGCCGTTGCTAAAGTTTTAAAAGCATTCTCAGGTTTTGCATTTTTTAGTTCTTTTAATGCTGTTTTTGTAGCGATAGGATAAATTCCCATAGGTAAGTATTCTGTTTTCATTTGCATCTCATCTTGTAGAGGAGTAAGCATTGCTCGTGCTGTTTGTGTATCATTGTCTTTTAATAAATCTTGTATGGTTTTTAAGATATGTTTTAAAAGTTTTGCATCACCTGTAAAATCATACACTTGTGTTTCATCTGCTACGGGAACTAGTGCAAGTTTAGGATTTTGTTTTAATGCTGCATCAAATAGTTTTGTTGCCTTTTGCAATGCCTGCTCTGCATTTTTTGTCTTGTTGTCATGCAATGCTCTTAGTGCAAAGATACTCTGATTTAAGGCATCCGCAATCTCTTTCGGTGCTTTTTTTAAGGCATTTTTATGTTGCAATGCTACCTTATTAACAACTTTTTTCAATCTATCAATATCATCTTTATGTGCTTGTGTTGCAAATTCATTTATGTCTTCTTTTGCTTCAAAAGCATCTTTTGAGCGGGTTTCTTCTACCTTAGCCTTTGCTACTCGAGATGACATGCCCCCTGTGCTATTAGCAAATAAGCTTGTAGTTGAAAGTAATAAACCTGCTAGAACTGTTGATGCTATAATATTTTTCTTCATGACTTTTCCTTTTTTGTTGTTGTTATTTTGGTCTCATTATCAGAGACAACTTCTTTGTCTGCTTATACTTTTGATATATTAAAATTATAATACTATATGAATAATAATAAGTAAACAATAAAATTTTTTAATATTTTCTGCCAAAAAAACTTCCCCGTAAATATCGTCCATATGTTAGCTCAAATAATAAGGATATAAGGGCGAAACTTATAAAAACGATAATTGCTTGAGGATTTGAGGTATATGTGTGATACATCAGGATACAAAGTGCTAAAAAACTTAAAACAGATGAAAAAATCAATATAAAAGAGTTTGCACTAATAATGTCACGCAATCTATAAGCACTTATGTTGACAAGAAAAAATATAAGTAAAAAACTAGCACTACCGATAATAGCAATCTCTGTTAAATTAATGCTGTTTGCCAATACTAAACTTAAAATAGTAGTATAGATGACTCCTCGAAAAGGTACACCAGTTTTTTTATCTTCATCCATCAATGAGCGTGGTAGTTTCCCATCTTTTGCTATGATATAACCAAGTCTTGCATTGCCGTATATGGTAGCGTTGATCGCTGAAAATGTTGAGAGCAATGCCGCAGAGGCAACAAGTATAAATCCACTATGACCAAGTGCAGGTTGGGCAGCAATAGCAAGAGCATAGTCTTTTGCTTGCATCAGTTTTGCCTCAGGAACATCGCCAACTGTAATGATAGATATAAGTACATAGAGTGCAATAACAATAAGGACAGAAGCATAAAAAGCACGCGGTAAATTTTTTGTAGGCTCTTTAATGTCTTCTGCAGAATTGGCAATGAGTTCAAATCCCTCATAAGCTACAAAGATAATCATACCAGCAGAAACAATGGAAGTAGCATCTGGCCAATGCTGTGGTGAGATGCGTGATGGTTCAACATATGACACCCCAGCAATAATGACTAGAACAAGTATGGATACTTTTATGATAACAATAATAGTCTCACTCTTTCCTACGAATGAAGCACTCATAAGATTAATGATGGCAGGAACAATAATAGCAACTGAAATCAAAATATGATGTAAAAGTGGAGATGGATGTGAAAAAAAAGTTTCTCCATAAAAAGCAAATGCAGTTGCATAGAGTGAAATTGTTACAAGATAACTGAGCCACATCATTAAATTGACACTCCCAGAGAAAAGATTGTCTCCAAAAGCTTTATCAATAAAAGTAACTGTACCCCCTTCACTCTGATACTTTACAGAGAGTTTTGCATAAGAATAAGCTGTACTAAAGGCTACTAAGCCTCCAATAGAAAACGCAATAGCAGTCGCTCCATGAGCGAGCGAAACTGCTTCACCTAAAACGGCGAATATTCCTCCACCGACCATCCCCCCGATGCCAATGGATATTGCACCTAGTAATCCTATGCTTTTCATCTATTTCCTTTTTCAATCTTACCTATTCTCTCAATACTCTTTAAAACACTATCTGGATTAAGACTTATAGAGTCGATGCCAAGATTTACAAGAAACTCTGCCATCTCAGGGTAATCAGATGGGGCTTGTCCACATAGTCCACTGTGTCGCTTATTACGCGCAGCACCCTCTACCGCCATTTTTATCATCTCTTTGACACCCTCATCTCGTTCATCATAATCAAAAGCAACTATCTCACTGTCACGGTCAACTCCAAGGGTGAGTTGTGTCAAGTCGTTGCTCCCGATGCTAAAGCCATCAAAGATTTTACTAAAGGCATCTATGGAGATGACATTGTTAGGGATCTCACACATCACATAGATTTTGAGTCCATTTTCACCCTGTTTGAGACCATACTTTGCCATAGTTTTTATTACTTTTTCTCCCTCTTGCACTCTTCTACAAAATGGTATCATTAAAATGACATTATCAAAGCCCATCTCATCGCGTACACGCTTCATTGCCGCACACTCTAGGGCAAAACCCTCTTCATAGTTTGGATGGGCATAGCGTGATGCACCACGAAAACCTATCATGGGATTGTCCTCATCAAGTTCAAAAACTGCACCACCAAGTAGGGTTGCGTACTCATTTGATTTGAAGTCACTCATGCGGACAATGCAGGGTTTAGGGTAAACAGAAGCTGCAAGAGTCGCTACACCTTCAGAGAGTCTTTTGATGAAAAAATCTCCCATATTTTCATAAGCTTTTGTTAGTTCATGTAACTTCTCTCGTGTATGGGCATCAACTTTTTGAGGATGTACTAATGCCATAGGGTGTGCTTTGATGTACTCGTTGATAATAAACTCCATCCGTGCTAGTCCTATGCCATCAACAGGCAAAGAAGCGAGAGAAAAAGCGAGGTCAGGATTACCAAGATTCATCATAATCTCTGTTTTCGTTTTTGGTAAGTTACTTAAATCGGTCTCTATTATCTCAAAATCAACTGCACCATCATACACAAAACCATCTTCCCCCTCAGCACAAGAAACAGTCACTTCTCTTGCCTTTTGTAAAATTTCAGTGGCATTATTAGAGCCAACAATAGCAGGGATGCCAAGTTCACGACTGAGAATTGCCGCATGACAAGTTCTCCCACCCTTGTTTGTGATGATAGCAGAGGCTATCTTCATGATAGGCTCCCAGTCAGGTGTTGTAGTGTCAGCTACTAAAACCTCACCCTCTTTAAAGCTATTTAGCTCCTTTACGCTAGGAATATAGTGTACTTTTCCTGTACCTATCTTTGTCCCTATGGCTTGAGCAGAGAGTAAAACTTCCCCTTTTTCTTTGAGATGATAGGTTTTGAGGATATTGCCCTCTTTTTGAGACTCTACCGTTTCAGGTCTTGCTTGAACCATATAGAGTTTGCCATCGATGCCATCTTTTGCCCACTCCATATCCATAGGTTTATGAAAACCAGCTTTTTTGGAGTAGTGTTCTTCTACTTTCATGGCATAATCAGCGAGAACCATCACCTCTGCATCAGAGATACAAAATCTGTTTTTTTCTTCCTCTGATATGGAAATATTTTTTGTATATTCCACAGCTATACTTTTAGTATTGATTGTATCTGTAAAAATCATTCTTTGCTCTTTTGAGCCAAGTGAGCGTTGTAAAACGGTGCGAAAGCCTTTTTTGTAAGTGGGCTTGTGGACATAGAAACTATCAGGATTTATGGTTCCTTGGACTATGTTTTCACCTAAACCATAGGCCCCATTGATAAAAACAACATCTTCAAATCCTGTTTCGGTATCGAGTGAGAACATCACACCACTTGAAGCGATATCACTTCTAACCATCTTCATCACTACAACTGAGAGATAGACTTTGAGATAATCAAAGCCGTTATCGTACTTGTAGTGGATAGAGCGGTCGGTAAAGTTTGAAGCAAGACAGCGTTTGTATGCATCAAGGAGCTCTTCATCTGTAGATATATGTAAGTATGTATCGTTTTGTCCTGCAAAAGATGCTTCTGGTGAGTCTTCCGCAGTTGCCGAGGAGCGAACAGCTACAGAGAGAGTCTCACCATACTCCTCTTTAAGCTCTTTAAACGCAGATAAAATAGCTTTTTGTAAATCTTCTGGTATTGTGCAGTTTTGTACTATCTCTCTACATGCTTTTCCTGCTTTTTGTAAGGCATTGAGATCCTTTATCTTAAGAGTATCGAGTTCTTGATGCAGATGATTCCATGCATTATTTTCATCTAAAACATAACGATATGCAGTCGAAGTGATGGCAAAGCCATTTGGAACAAGGACATTCTCGCTTGTAAGGTTTTGATACATTTCTCCAAGGGAAGCATTTTTTCCACCAACTTCTTCTACATCATCTATGGTAATTTCTTTAAACCATTTAGTATATGCCATCATAAACTCCTCGTCTATTTTTGATTATACTCCTCTTAGAGTAAATAAATGTTAAAAGGTATATAATGGCTTTAATTAAATGTAAGGATATTTTTATGGTAAGTGTAAAATCTTTTGGAGCGACAGGAGAGGTGACAGGTTCTTGTCATATCTTAGAAGTTGATGACAAAAAAATTATGATTGATTGTGGTATGTTCCAAGGGCTAGAAGAGGAGATGAACAAAAAAGCTTTTGGTTTTGATGCTAAAGAGATTGACTATCTTTTTGTCACACATGGACATCTTGATCATATTGGTCGTATCCCTCGACTTGTGAAAGAGGGTTTTAGCGGTAAAATCTATGCAACAAGTGCTACTATGGATTTGGCTGAGATTATTTTACATGATAGTGCAAAGATTATGTCTGAGGATTTTCAAACGCATTATAGAAAAGTTTCACGAAAGGGGAGAGAATCTAAACTCACGAAGCCTATGTATGATGCACTTGATGTGGAGAAAACTTTTGAAGTGATAGAATGGATAAATCCTGAGTACGATAAGTATTATGATTTGTGTGAAGGTGTTAGTTACAGATACCGTAATGCAGGGCATATTTTAGGTTCTGCTTTCATTGAGATAGTTTATATGCAAGAGGGGACTTCGCACACTATAGTTTTTTCTGGAGATATAGGCAATGACAATAAACTGATACTTCCAAAGTTAGCAGAATGTACTAAAGCCCAAACTCTCTATGTAGAAACAACTTATGCAAATAGAGAGCATCAAAGTGTAGAACTCACCGTTGAAGAGTTTAAAAAAACCATCATAGAGACACTCGATGCAAATGGTAATGTTTTGATTCCCTCTTTTGCAGTAGAACGAACACAAGAGCTTCTGTGTATCCTTCGAGAGATGTATCATAGTGGAGAATTGCCAAAATGTAAGGTCTTTTTAGATTCACCTATGGCTACAAAAGCAACAGAAGTCTATAGAAATTACCCCGATGAACTCTCAAAAAAATGTCAGAAAAATATAGAAGAGGATGGAACAGTTTTTAACTTTGACTCGCTTATTTATACTGAAAAACCAGAGGATTCAAAAAGGATAAACGAAACAAAAAATCGTGCAATCATTATTGCTGGAAGTGGCATGTGTAATGGTGGAAGAATAGTGCATCACTTTAAACATAGAATCTGGCAGAGTAAAAATACCATTATCTTCGTCGGATACCAAGCAGAGGGGACACTCGGTCGTAAGATACTTAATGGTGCAGAGTGGATAAATGTCTTTGGAGAA
>JALUXP010000026.1 GCA_027013295.1 Sulfurimonas sp. | reverse complement strand
GAGGGGGATTTGCTCTTTGAGTGTTGGCGAATAGATTTTTAGGTTGGATTTGAGATACTCTATTGGGTCGATATTTGGACGACTCATCATCACTCTAAGATTTGTAAGTTTTTCACCATTTGCTATGCTTAGGACCACTTCACCATAGTAGAGTGAGCGGATTTGAGTTCTTATCATCGTTTCATCTATACCATATCGTGAGAGTGCAATACTTTTAGCTCTAATATTGATCGAGGGAGAAGCATAAGATGTGAGAACACTTACCTCTTCAACATCTTGTATGGTTTTGAGTTTTTTTTGTAGCTTGTACCCCTCTTGTGTGAGTTCATCAGAGTTTGAACCATAAAGCATCACAGCTATGGGTGCTTCTGCACCCATAATGTCACCGAGCCTATCCTCCAAAACTTGTGAGACTCCAAGTTCTACTATGTTTAGTATGTGTGATTTTATCTTACTTCTTAACACATCTATCACCTCAAAACTACTGCGTTTATGGTGTGATTTGAGAGTTACGAGAAAATCTCCGTTATTTATGGGCTTACTTAAGCGTCCTAGCCCTGTCCCTATCCGCATACTCCAACCATCAACTTCCTCTATGGCGGAGATGATTTTTCCTACCTGAGCAAACTCCTCTTGAGATTGCTCTAGCGTTATATCTGTAGGTAGGACTAGATCAACAACTATGTTTCCCTCATCCCACTCTGGTAAAAAAGTAGAGGGAATATGGAGATAAAGATAAGCAGAAGTTGCAAGAGAAGCTATGATGATAGGGAGGGAAATCCAAGCGTATTTGAAGCTTTTTCGTAAAAAATGAATATATTTGTCTATGTATTTTTGCATAAAATCTTCATGCTTATTGATAGTATTAGGAAGCGCAAGATAAGCGATGATAGGTGTGAGAAAGATGGCTATAATTTGAGAGACTATATAAGTGATAACTAAAACGATAGATAACTGTTTAAAAAACTCTCCAACTATCCCACTAACAAGGAGAAGTGGGATGAAGATAAGAACCGAAAGGATAGTAGCTACACTCATAATAGGTAAAATCTCACGAGATCCTTTGATGATGGAGTTTTGTTTTGTTTCACCATTTTCATAGTGGCGTTCGATACTTTCTATAACTATGAGCATATGGTCTATCAGCCCACCGAGAGCTGCTACCATCCCACCAAGAGAGAAGATATTGAAATCTATTCCTATAAGTTTCATCCCTATCATCGTGATAAAAAAAGTTATAGGTATGATAACAAGAGCAGCTAAAGAGAGGGTGAATTTTCTTAAAAAGAAAAATACTATAAGCACTGAGATAATAGAACCAAGAGCTATAGCATCTATGACACTACTAAGAGCCTCTTTAATAAACTCTGTACCATCATAATATTTTTCTATATGTATCCCCTCATGAGAGAGTTTTATATTGAGTTCTTTTACCTTTTTATCAAAATATTTTTGTACACTTACTGCATTTGCGTTTGGCTGGCGGAGTAGGTCAAATACGACACTATTTTTATATCTACTTGATGCACAAAATTGTTTAATGGGGTTTTGTTGTTCTAAGATAAGTGCAATATTAGAGAGTTTTATACTTTTTTTATTGCCTAGATGAATGTTGAAGTCAAGGAGTTCATTAGCATTATCTCTTTTTTGCTTCAAAGATAAAATATATTGGGTATGTTTAGAGTTGATAAGCCCTAAAAAATCTATGCTATTTTGAGCTTTGAGTTGGGTGATGATATCATTTACATTGAGTTTATATTCTGCTACTTTTTTACTATCGAGTACCAGTTTATATTCACTCCAAACAGGTGCTTTCATCTGTATGTCAAAAACGCCATCAATCCCTAGCATCACAGGTTTGAGTTCATAGTAGAGTTTTTCGGTAAGTTTCGCACGAGAGATATTGTCCGAGCTTATGGTGTAGATAGATACAGGATAGATACTTGGTGTTGCTTGTCGTATGGTAATCTTTGCGTTTTTACTTATGGAATTTTTTATCTGTGCCATGCGAGCTTGTACGAGTTGATACGCTAAATATGGATCAATACTCCAGTCAAAATAGATATTTATATTGGTAGTTCCAACAGAGGTAGAGGAGACAATTTTTTCAACATCTTGCACAGTTTTTAAAGCTCCTTCACTCGGTTTTGTGACAGAGTAGAGCATCTGAGCTATGGGGGTATAACCATTGTTGATAACTACTTCAATACGAGGAAAAAATATATTTGGTAATACACCCTGAGGAATAGTTGTTGAGAGCCTATAACCCACAGTGGCTAAAAGTGAAATGATAAGAATAATAGCAAGCTTATTTTTTAAAATGGAGTGGTAAAAATCTTTTTTTTCTTGCATTATTTTACACTCACTTCTAAATTATCATGTAACATATAGGCATTTTTCAGAGCTACTTTTGCATCCTTTGGCAAAGTGTTTTTGATGAGTGCCTTGTCTATCATATCTTTTTGTATCTCTATGAAAACTAAATGAGCGATGTTTTTATCGTCAATGAGATAAACAGCAGGATGATTTTGGACAAGGACAATAGCACTTTTTGGGATGAGTACTCCATGTGAATATTTAAGTATGATTTTTCCATTTATTTGTAGATTTAAAGGGAGGTTTTCCTTTGTTCGTACCATCACTTCAACTAAGTTATTTGAGCTACGGGGTAAAATAGTTATAACTTTTGCATTGCAGTTTTTATAGCTACTTAAAATTTTGACATCCATATTTTTTTGTATCTCTTGTGCATAGGTGCTCTCTACAAAGAGTTTGATAATATTTTTGTTTTCTAAAAGAGTTGCTATCTTTGCACCATAGTTTATGTAGCTGTCATTGGCTAGTGGATTTGTTATCACGCCACTTGTAGGTGCATATATAAGACTATTTGTTTGTTCTAGGAGAAGTGCTTCATATCCATTTTTTGAACTATTGTACTGTTTTTGAAGTTGTCCGAGCGTTATCTTCTGAGCAAGATAATTATTTTGTGAGCCAACACCCATTTGGTACTTCTCTTTGGCTGTCTTTATTTTATCTTTTTGGAGTGTTATCCCTTTTTCTTGTAGTTTTAAACTTTTCTTCAAAAGTTCTATTTTATTCTCACGAAGTTTATTACTCACTTGAGCAATAAGTTCCCCTTGGGTGACAAAACTATTTTGTGAAACTTTCATCTTTAAAAGACCACTTGTTGTTGCTGTTATGCTAGTTGTATTTTTTGCTATAACATTACCTGTAGCATCTACTGTAACGGCTATATCTTTTGCAATGGGCTTTATGACACTCACAGAGATCACCGATGCAAAGATTGGCATAGTTATAAAAATTGATATTATTAGTTTTTTAAACATTGACTACTCTTTTTATTTTAGTTATCGAAGCATATGGTAGCTAAATGAAATGAGAATGAATAGAGTAAGTGCCTCTCCATAAATAACCCCAACTTTTATAAACTATAACAAATTCTTTGATATAATCCTTTATATAAAATAATAAAGAAAAAATATGAAAATACTCATCAATGGTGAAGAAAAAAAATTTGAAGATGGAGTTACATTGGCATATGTACTCAAAGAACTAGATTTAGTTACTAAGGTTATGGCTGCTGCTGTCAATATGGAGATAGTCAAGCAGGACAACTGGGGTCATTATAAGTTATCTGATGGAGACAGACTGGAGTTGCTTGACTTTGTTGGTGGAGGTTAGAGCGTTTGGATCACTGTAACAGCTATGGCATATTTCCCATCATGAGTGATGGAGGCACTGGTATCTTTGATGTTAAATCTCTGGACAACTTTATCTGATAGTTTTATGATAGGGGCACCCTTATCTGTTTTTGATATAGTTATGTCAAAGAAGCTACAATCCTGACCGATGCCTACGCCAAGTGCTTTAGAAGTAGCTTCTTTTGTAGCCCAAAACCCAGCAGCAGTTTTGTAGTTTTTTACTAGGTTTATCTCATCTTGAGAAAGAAATTTCTGGAGGGCTTTCTCGCCGAAACGCTCTATGAAGCGTTTCATACGAGAAATTTTAATAAGGTCTATCCCTATCATTTATTGTATAACAAATTCTGTAAAATAGATACCCTGTATCTTCCCATCTGAAATCATAGAGTTGAGAGTATCTTGAATTTGATCAGATACTTTTTGTTTCCCTTTTTTAGAAGATATCTCTTCTAATGTTTTTGAAGTAAGTATTCGGATGATTCTATCTCTCACTACAGGAGCCTTTGCATCCAGTTCTACAGAGAGTGCTTCATCACTTAATTCAAGTGATAATGTGGCTTTGAGATATCTTCTACCAGAGTCACTCTTTAGATTTACCGTAAAGCTATCAAGTGGATAAAGAATCCCTATATCGCTTAAACGACGCGAACCTGCAAGTGCAGTATTTGCTCTTCTTTTTTGAGGTTCTGCAGCTTGTCTAGTTACTGGTGTGTTATTTGAGACAGCCTGCTCCTCATCATCACCCATAAGGACAACAGCGACAACTGCTCCAATAACTATAATTAAAACCAAAACAGCTATGATAATTATCATGAGCATATTGGACTTTTTTCCTGCACCTTCTTTTTCTTCTTCTTGAACCTCTTTTGCTTCTTCCTCTGCCATTAGTTTTCCCTTAAATAAAATTTATTTTTATTAGTATAACATATCTTTTGTGTATTAATCACAGTTTGTTATATGCAATTCTTTCATAATTTCTTCAAAAATTGGTCCTGATGCACGATCCATATCATCATGGTATTCGATAACGAGCACTTCTCTTTTACCATCAGAAATATCACAAGTGTATGTTTCAGGCTGTGCATCATATTTTGCAGTGATCTCATCTACGCACTTAAGCACCTTTTGTTTTTCATCATCTGTAGTATATGCCAATGATAGTTTTGCGAATCTTTCTTCACTTCTGTACTCTGCGTCAATCAATATTTACCCTTTAAAATAATCTATTACCCTTATTATACATTATTATAGTAAAAATGATTTTAAAGTATTGCACAATTTTGGTATTAATACCATTCTAAAAGTTTTGTAACTTCATCAACAATAAAAGTTTTCATCGTTGTCTTCTCTAGTGGCTTTTTAGCTAAGAGAACCTTTGAGATGCTTTGTAGTTTTGCTTCTTTGAGTCTTACATCAAGTCCAAATACCTCTCTAACATCACCAACCAATGAAACTTCTCCTAAAAATATAGTCTTTTTTGAAATTGCGCGTTCACGAAAACTACTAATAATTGCAGCCAAAACGGCTAGATCTGCTGAAGTTTCATTTATTTTAATTCCACCTGTAATGTTTATAAATACATCATAACCAGAGAGTGGAATCTCTAATTTTCTCTCTAGTAGTGCAAGAAGCATGTTTAACCTGTTGTTATCAAACCCAGTAGCTTGTCTTTTAGAGTTTGGAGTATGTGACTCACTTACAAGTGCTTGTACTTCAAGGATGAGTGGTCGTGAACCTTCCATAACTACAGTAAGAGCTGAACCAGCCTGAGTCGAGTCACGGTTAAAAAACCTTGATGAGATGTTTGTAGCAGAGATAAGTCCTTCGCTACGCATCTCAAAGACACCTACCTCATTTGTAGGTCCAAAACGATTTTTAAAGCCTCTCAGTATGCGTAGTTCTTGAGAAGAATCTCCTTCAAAATATAGTACAGTATCTACCATATGTTCTAAGACTCTTGGTCCTGCGATGGAGCCTTCTTTTGTGATGTGCCCAATGATAAATATGGACAGATCTCTCTCTTTTGCTATACGCATTAATTCAAAAGTAATTTGTCTTACTTGTGTCACAGACCCTGGTGCTGAAGTGATGGCTTCTGAATAAAGTGTTTGAATAGAATCTATGATTAAAAAGTCATATGTCCGATGCTCTAATTCGATTAATACTTGTTCAAGCCTAATCTCACTGAGTAGATAAAGATTGTCTTGATTTGCACCGAGTCTATTGGCTCGCAGTTTTATTTGTCCACTTGATTCTTCCCCTGTGACATATAAAACATTTTTTCCACTTTTAGCTATATCCCCACCAACTTTTAAGAGTAAAGTTGACTTACCCACACCTGGGCTACCCCCAATCAAAGTAAGAGAACCCGGGACTATTCCACCACCGAGTACGGTATCTAACTCCGCATCTTGGGAAGAAAATCTAAACACTTCTTCCTCTTTAATGCTGTTAATACTTTGTGCCTTTGAATGTTGCAAAGTTGTAGATTTTGTTTTTTTTACATGTTCTTGTTGCTCTACAGTAAGCTCGACAAGAGAGTCCCAAGACCCACAGTTGGTACATTTACCCATCCATTTTGGAGTAGTGAGTCCACAGTGTTGACACTCAAACAGTATTTTATGCTTTGCCATTGTTTACCTTCATATCTTTGTTTTAAAATATCCAAAATTATACATATATTTTGAGTAATTGTTTTAAAAGATGACAAATTGTCATGAAATAAGACTAAATAAAGAATTTTATACTTTTATAAACACAATTGTGATAGTCTCTTTTTATGAAAAACTTACATCTAACAAAAAAACTTCAGTTATTAAATAAATTGTTAATAATTTCATTTATTGTAATATTTGCAATTTTTGTTTTTGTTCCGCAACAATATTTGATATGGATACTGTTTGCATGTTTCATAGTTGTGTACGCTTTTATAAAATTTTCAATACATAAAACAACCCTATATTTAGATGATTTAGAAAGATTATTAGATACTTTTGATAAATACATTATCTATTCTCAAACAGATTTAAATGGAAAAATACTCAATGCAAGTAGTGCTTTTGCTCAATTGAGTGGTTATGATAAAAAGGAACTCATAGGTGAGCCACACAGTATTGTCAGGCATCCAGATATGCCTAAAAGTATTTTTAAAGAGATGTGGGATGATTTAGAAGTAAAAAAATATTGGCGTGGTGAAGTAAAAAATAAAAAAAAAGATGGAGGATTCTACTGGGTAGAAGCTATTACAGAAGCAGATTATGATTTAGATGGTAAACATGTTGGCTATCATGCTATACGACAAGATATTACAAGTAAAAAAGAAGCAGAAGCACTCAAACTAAACCTTGAAAAAACAAATGATCTTTTAGAAGCCCAACATGATGAAAAAATCATAGAGGTTATCGAATTAACAAAAGATATAAGAGATACACAAAAAGAGATCATATTTACCATGGGTACGATTGGTGAAACTCGTTCTAAAGAGACTGGCAATCATGTAAAAAGGGTAGCGGAATACACTAAGATTTTAGCCCTCTATAGTGGTATGCATGAGTTTGATGCCGAGATACTCAAACAAGCATCTCCTATGCACGATATAGGTAAAGTTGGTATCCCCGATGCCATACTCAATAAACCAGGGAGATTGACTCCTGATGAGATGGAAATCATGAAAACACATGCAAGACTTGGATACGATATGCTCAAACATTCGGACAAAAAACTTTTAGCAATAGCTGCGAAGATAGCACATGAACATCATGAAAAATATGATGGAAGTGGATACCCAAATGCTCTTAAAGGAAAAAATATTTCTATTGAGGGTCGAATTACAGCAGTTGCCGATGTTTTTGATGCCCTTGGTTCCGCGAGAGCCTATAAGAAAGCATGGGCTGATGAAGACATATTTAAAATGTTGGTTGAGGAGAAAGGGAAACATTTTGACCCAGAGATTATAGATATATTTTTAGAAAATAAAGAGGACTTTTTAGCAATACGAGATAAATTTTTAGATGTCGCTTAGAGCTCAAAAAGAGCATCTAAGAGAGTATCTACAAATTCATATTTGTCAAATTTTTGTAAGTCTTGAGGGAGTTCACCCGTACCAACATAGAGGATAGGAAGCTCAAGAGCATAAGCTATTGAAAAGACACTCCCCCCTTTGGCTGTACCGTCTAGCTTTGTGATGATGATGCCATCAATCCCTATCATCTCATTAAATGCTTTTGCTTGAGCTATAGCAGAGTTTCCTTGTGTGCCATCTATCACAAGCACTGTTCTGTGAGGTGCTCCATTATGTGCTTTTTCACAGATGCGGTGTATCTTTCTGAGTTCATTAGATAGATTGGTTTGAGTATGAAGCCTACCAGCTGTATCTATGATAACATGTTCAATTCCCTTAGCTTTAGCAGAGTCTATCGCATCATAAGTTACAGCAGAAGAATCATGTCCCTGCTTTGAAGAGACTATGGGGATGTCGAGTTTTTTAGCCCAAAGTGTAAGTTGCTCTATAGCTGCTGCACGAAAAGTATCACCAGCTCCAAGAAGAACACTTTTGCCTTCCTCTTTGTATTTTGCAGCAAGTTTAGAGATGGTAGTTGTCTTACCTGCTCCGTTGACACCGACTATGAGTTCAACAAAGGGTGGTGCAAACTCTGGTTCTTGATAGGAGGTGTAAGCAAGTGTTGCTAAAAGTTTTGAACGCAAAATCTCTCTTGTGATTTTTTTTTGATAGGTTTGCTCCAGTATAACCTCTACAAGTTCATACTCAACATCAGCTTCAAGTAGAGCATCTTCGAGTTCATCTTTAGTAAAATATTTTCGCTTTTTTGGTGCATTATTTTTTCTAAAAAAACTAAACATCTATTTATTCAATGCTCTTTTAATGTCACTCTCAACAAACTCTTCTTGAATAACGCCAACATAATGATTGATATACTTTCCATTTTTATAGATAGCCATCAAGGGGATGGGGTACCTAGGACCCATCTTAAGTGATTTTGTGATGGCATCACTTAAAGCTGAATTTTCATCAGAATTTACCATGGTGTATCTTGCATTATATTTGAGTCGAAACTTCTTGAGTTTATCATTGATGATTACTCCTTCTGCAGTTTTCTCAGGCTGTTCAATCGTTACGCCTATGATGAGTATGTCATCTTTATATTTATCTTGGAGCGCACTTAAGTGTGATGCAGAGGCTTGACATGGGGGACACCATGTAGCAAAGATATCAAAGATAACGAGTTTGTCTTTATCTCCAACTAGGTAAAAACCATCCGTATCTTGTTTCACTACTATTTGTTTACCTTGAAGCGATGTAAGTACATGCTCATTTGATGAGAGCATATCGTTTGTGTTTTTCGTATCGTTGCTACACGCTATGAAAAAAGTGGTAGAAAAAAGAAGAAAGATAGAAAGAAAAGTTTTTTTAAGCATAGTTATACCTTATTAGTGTAAAATTTAAGTTATTCTAAATTATGTAATTTTTGCATAATTTTGGATAATTATATCTTAAAGAATTTATATGACACTTACAAAACCAATTTTTAGAAAAAAATGTCTTGATATGATGAAGAGATCATCTCTTTTCAACAAAAGATACAAAAATCATTTAGTCAATAATAAACTTGAATTGTTATTAAAGAAAATAAAAAACAAAAATATACTTTTATATTTTCCTCTTGAAAACGAGGTTAATATAAAAAGAATTATTGTTAAATTGCGTAAGAAAAATAACATTTTACTGCCATTTATGCAAAATAAAAGTTTTAAAGTAGTACCATTTAGGTTACCGCTACAAAAAAAGAAATTTAATATATATGAAGCGGGAGATAGTTTTAAAAAAATTAATAATATTGATATAGCCATAGTACCAGTTGTAGGTGTAGATGGTAATTTACAAAGAATAGGTTTTGGAGCGGGGATGTACGATCGTTTCTTCGCAAAGTTAAAAAAGAAACCATATACGCTTTTTATCCAAAATGATTTATGTTACACAAGAGGGTATATTTGTGATGACTTTGATGTCAAAGCAGATATATATCTAACACCAAAAACACAACAATACCAGGCTGTTTAAGAACAGGAAATATGATGTTAAATGAGATACTACTAGGTGGTATGACAGCTACAGTGAGTGGAGTTGCTGGTTTTTACATCTCTAAAAAGATTACAAGTGCGCAATTTGATATATTTGTAGAAAAAGCAAAGGCAAAAGCAAGTGCTATAGAAAATGAAGCACAACATCTTTTACAAAAAAGTAATCACAAAGCAAAAGAGATAGAGTTAGAAGCCACTAGACGATACGAAAGTGCTAAAAATAAAGCCAAAGCAGATATGCATCAAAGAGAAGATGATGTTATCAAAAAAGAGCAAAAGTTTAGACACTTTGTAAGGGATGAGGAACAAAGGATTCAGGTGGAGAGTGCAAAAATAAACTCTCAAAAACAAGATCTACAAAGATTGGAAAAGTCCTTAGATGTACTTAAAACAAAATATGAATCAAAGATTGATGAGGCACTTCATATTGTAGAAAATAGTGCTGGGATGACTAAAGATGAAGCAAAAGTTGTTTTACTTCAAAATGTAGAAGAAAAATCTCGTTCAGAGATAGCACATATTGTAAGAAAATATGAAAATGAAGCAAAAAAAACTGCAAAGAAAAAGGCAAACTACATATTAGCTCAGGCTACAAGTCGATTTGCAGGTGAGTTTGCCAATGAACGCTTAACAAACTTAGTGCATTTAGATAGTGATGAACTCAAAGGTCGCATCATAGGAAAAGAGGGGAGAAACATCAAGTCCTTAGAGAGTATTTTAGGTGTAGATATCGTGATAGATGATACACCCAATGCTATCTTGGTGAGTTGTTTTAATCTCTATAGACGCGCAATAGCTACTAAAACTTTAGAGTTACTCATAGAAGATGGTCGTATCCAACCTGCCCGCATCGAAGAGATCTATACAAAAGTGAGAGATGAATTTGAAGAGGGTATCTTGAGCGAGGGGGAGGAGTTGATATCTGAGATGGATGTTGGTGTTATGCATCCAGAACTTATCAAACTCATAGGTAAACTTAGATACAGAGCATCTTATGGACAGAATGCTCTAGCCCATACCCTTGAAGTAGCCCATCTTGCTGGTGTGATGGCAGGAGAGATGGGTGCAAATGTTAGAGTTGCCAAACGAGCTGGTCTTTTACACGACATAGGGAAGGCTTTAACCCACGATAGTGATGGAAACCATATTGATCTTGGTGCTGATATTTGTAAAAGGTACAATGAAGACAGTGTTGTCATCAATGCTATCTATGCACATCATGGGCATGAAGAGATGGATACCATTGAGTGTGCTGCTGTTTGTGCAGCAGATGCTCTCTCTGCCGCTAGACCAGGTGCAAGAAGGGAAGTTTTAGAGAGTTTCTTAAAGCGTGTCACAGAGATAGAAGATATAGCTTCTAATCATAATGGTGTGAAACAAGTGTATGCTATCAATGCTGGGCGTGAGGTAAGAGTGATAGTCAATGCATCTCTTATCAATGATGATGAATCTGTCCTTATCGCTAAAGAGATAGCTAAAGAGATAGAGGAAAAAGTACAATACCCTGGTGAGATAAAAGTAAATGTTATCAGGGAGAGTCGAGCGATAGAGTTCGCAAAATAAGATAAAAGGAAAAAGATGATTAAATTATTGTTATTGGCGGTTATTGTCGTTGTTGGTTTACTCTATTTTAACAAGATAGATGCAGGTGGAATCAATGGTGTTGTAAAAGATAGTGTTGATAAACAGATAGATGAACTACAAAAGTAGTTCGCCAAAAAGCATTGGGTTATCTTAGTTCTTTTACTTGTATGAAATAGTTATGTCCAAGGTAAATGACATAAAAAACTGCACCAAAAAATATTGCAAAAGGGATGAGTGAAATAAGATAGAGTGCAAGGGTTTTAAGTCTCAGTGAATTTCCCATTTTATAAGCGATAAGTCGTTTTTCCTCCTGTGTCACTATGTTTGAAGCTACATCAAAAGTTATCATTTTATGAAAGAAATAATACAAAGGTAGGTTAAACGCTACTACATTTAACAAAGGTACAAAATAAAAAGGGATTAAAAAGAAAAACAAGAGCATCATAATAGTAAAATATTTGATAACCCTCAGTAGGGATGTAAAGAAGTTTGCGTAACCAAGCACCTCTACATCTTTGTAATGTCGTCTTTGAATCTCTCTTAAAATATAAGGTGTTAAAAAGCCTATCACCACAAGGGCTAAGACTATGGAGAGATAAAGAACTGCTAATCCACCAACAGCATAAACAAGAAAAGAAGCGAGCCACGAGGTAAGTGTATAATTCATCAAGAACTTTATGATAGAAGAACCCTCTAGTTGCGTTTGAATAGTCTCAGTATGGGGTATGCCATTTTGAATAGTGGTCTCAGTCGATTGAAAATCCATTGTCCCAAGTGTATCTAAACCAGCACCAGCAAGTGCAAAGAAAAAGAGATACATGATGAAGAGTACAGCTAAAAATGGAAGCACTGAAAACTTCAGCATCTTTGCACTAAAAAAATCTTTAAGACTTAGCTTAAGGAGTTCAAGCTCTTCTGTCATATTTTACTCCATAACTTTTGATTGAGATATTGTAAGATAAGTTTAGCATATTTTATTTAACACTTATGCTTTGAGCAGCCAAATAAGCACTTGCCCATGCCCAAGCAAAATTATAACCACCACGCTCTCCCACAACATCTAAAACTTCTCCACAAAAATAAAGGTTCTTTTGTTTGTAAGACTCCATTGTTTTTGGATCTATTTCACTGAGATCTACACCACCACCTGCAACTTCGGCATGTCGAAAGCCATGCGTTGCATCTATCGTAAATCTAAGATTTAAGAGTGCATTGGCGATTTTTTTACTTAGTTTTGTATCTATGGTTGATGTTTGCTCTTCAACATTGAGATGCATTATGATGCCAGTGGCTATTTTGTGGGGTACAAGTCCACAAAGAATTTCATGAAGAGTGATATATTTTATCTCTTTTGATGCACTAAGAATATATGCTGAGAGTTTTTGTGCAGTAAAACTAGGAAGTAGGTTGAGACTTACTTGGACTGAGCGGTACTCACTAAGAGCTACGCTGGCACTTTGTGATATATCGAGTATTGCAAACCCTGAAAGCCCATAATTGGTGAAGAGAATATCGCCTTTGGTTGTTTGCTCCACTTGGTTGTTGATAAGGAGTGTTACCTCCCCATTCATCTTCGCCCCTGCCATTTTTTTCAATAGTTTTGAATCTGTCTCTAGTTGCACTAAAGAGGGATAGGTTTGGATAATATTGTGTCCAAATTCTCGAGCAAACTCTAAACCATCAGAATTGCCACCAAGGTGAGATGCTGCCTGACTTCCAGTTGCCACTACCACTGCATCATACTTTAAAAGCATTGCTTGGACATCTGTAATCTTAGAATCAACAAAGATGTTAACCCCTAGTTTTTTGGCATGAGTTGTAAGAAGTGTAAGCACTGATCTTGCTTCATTGGAGAGTGGATACACTTTGCCATCACTTTTTATATCTAAAAAGAGACCAATAGATTTACAAAATTTGCGAAAAGCATTAAATCCAAAATTATCTAACGCATAGCTTACAAACTCAGGGTGTTGGCTAAAATAATTATCGCTACTAAGATGTTCATTTGTGATGTTGCATCGTCCATTGCCTGAGACTAAAATCTTTTTACCTAGTTTCTGGTTTTGTTCAAAAAGATCTACACTCAGGTTTTGTCTTGCACAGTAGATTGCACACAAAAGACCACTTGCTCCACCACCAATGATTGATATTTTTTTCATGAGTAATTTTATCCTAAAGCCAAACTATCTTTGCACCAAAACCACCTAAGTGTTGTGGTGCATCTTCAAACTTTTCTACGCTGGGATGTGCTTGAAGAAAATTTTTGACAGCGTAGGAGAGTTTTCCTGTCCCTATGCCATGATAGACAATCACTTCATCCCATCCATTGATGAGTGCATCTGAGAGAAATTTATCAAGGAGATCACAAGCCTCACTAGCTCGAAGTCCATGCAGATCACATTTTAAACCTGCTTTTTTCTCCACTTGTAGTTTGAGATCTGTTTGTGGTTTTGGTTTGAGTATCTTTGTTGGTTTGAGATGTTGTGTTTTTACACGGACTGTCATCCCATTGATCTCGATGATAGCTTCTTTGTTGGATTTGAGTGCTTTTATGGTCCCTTTTTGAGTGTGGTACTTCACTTCGTCGCCTATTTTATAGGTTCTGTGAGGGACTATAGTTTGTTCCTCTTTTTTTGGCAGTTTTTTATTTGCCTTATTCATCGCTCGATGAATCGCTTTTGTATCACCAGCTCTTGCAGCAGTTTTAGCTTCGTTTATCGCTATATCATAACTTTGTTTGAGTGCTTTTTTTTGTTCATCAAGCTCTTTAAAAAGAGAGTCTTTGAGTTCTTTTAATTCTCTCTCTTTATCCCTCAAACTTTGTAGTTTTTCATCTACTCTTTTATGTTTGTTTTTGAGTTCCCTCTCCAACTCACTTCCTCTCTCAATGAGAAGATTAAGTTTTTCACTATTGTCACCATACACGCTCTTAGCCTCTTTGACTATTGAGGGAGCGATGCCATAGCGTGAAGCTGTTTCAAAGGCATAACTCTTCCCTATGATGCCCTGCATAAACTCATAAGTTGGTTTTCGTAAATTTGCATCATAGATAGCTGCCATAAGTTCAACATCATCACGGTCAGCCATGAGTGCGGCGAGTCTTTTGTGATGGGTTGTAACGACTATCTTTTGACCTTTTTTGATCAAGTCATCGAGTATCACTTTAAAAAGTGCTGCTGCCTCATCTGAGTCAGTTCCAAGTTCTATCTCATCGACACCAACTAGGGCTTGTTTTTGCTTGGTGATGTGAGAAAATTCTTTCATCCGTCCAGCAAATGTTGAGATGTCATTTTTGACATTTTGTGGATCATCTATGATGCTAAGAATGCTCTTAAATGAGCCTATCTTACTTTTGTGCTCGTCAAGATTCATCGGGATGATATATTTTGCCATATAGGCAGCTGCTAAGATGGATTTGAGGAGCATTGTTTTTCCACCAGCATTGACACCTGTTATCATCAATATACTTTTTGAAAAGTCAACACTTACCGCTTTTGCATTGTGAAGGGCTGGGTGTTTAAAATCATGTAAGATAATCTTTGAATTTGATTGACTTTTGATGATTTTGAGATTTTTACTTTTTGCAAAAAGCACTCTTGCTTGGTAGTTGTCAAAACGGGTAAATTCTTTATCTATGAAGTTGATAAAGGCTTGAAGTTGGATTAAGGCAGTCGAAAACTCTTTGGCATAGCTATAAAAGATAGCCTCTCTCTCTTGGTTGATAAAGCGTATCTTCTCTTTTGCTTTCATGATAGAATCAGGGGAGACAAAAAAGCCACCACTTGTACTGCGTCCAACTACTGCACCTTTAAGGACATGATTGAAACCACCACGAACAAGCAAACAATCTTCGTCATTCACATAGTGAAGCTGTGTATCCATCAGGTATGATGAGAGTTTTGCAGAGGAGGTAAGTCTTTTGAGTGAAGAGGAGATATTGCTCTTTTGCTCTTGAATCCTCTGTGAGAGACCAAAGAGGTCTGCATCAAGATTTTCTTCAAATTTACCATCATTTGTAAAGTATTTTTCTATCTCTAAAAATCGTTCATCAAATTCAAATTTAGAGATCCACTCACCAAGAAGACCATCGATTTGACGGTTTTTTAGGTAGCGAAAGTAACGCACAACCTTAACTATCTCAAAAATCTGTTCAAAGTTAAGAATACCATTTTTTTTTAGATGTAATTTGATGTTTGAGAAATCTGCTACTTTTGGTGGGGCTTTAAACTCTAGTTTATCAAGTGCTTTAATGTAACGAAAGTGAAGCTCCTGATCACCTTCGATATAAAGGTTAGTATTGCGAGAAAAGAAGCTTTGAAACTCAGCTATATGCTCATCTAAATCAAGTTGAGAGACTATTTGCATGAAGAAACACTAATCATCTGCTCATAGTTTGGAGTGTTTTTTTTGCCGATAAAAGTGTAAGTTCCAGTGCTAAGATCATAGAGCTTTGCATTTACTTTGATCCCCTTACACTCTACAGATTTGCCTTGTTGATATGCTGTTACGACAGCGAGCATAGCGTCTCTTTGGGCAGAGGTGTATTTATTGTAAGCGATAGCACTTAAAATCACTACAAGTAAGATAACAGTTATAAGAGTCTTTTGTTTTTTGTCTAATTCTGTAAAATAGTGCATGCTTAAGAAAAAAAGTGCGACTATGGTAAGTCCAAATGTATATGCCAAATTTATATCCTATAAAGTATAATATTATCCGCAGCCATCTACTTAGGCTGTACCTCGGATTTGGTAGGTGATATCACCCGCACCAAAACCAATGACAAGACCATTATTTATAGTTTTTAAATCTTGCTTGTCTTTGATGATAGTGATGTTGTTGTTGGCTCGTTTTATCTTATCTGCCATAGTGAGATTATAGCGGGAAAATTGTTTGATAAAATCTATATCTTTAGCTGCTTCGCCAGCTGCCCAAACAGGGAGGATAATGAGCTCATCTGCACCCTCAAAACATTGAATAAACTCTTCAAGGTTATCTATGGTTCGAGAGTATTTGTGTGGTTGCCAGATAGCTGTAATCTTATCAAACCCCTTGAGTGTTGCGTACTCTTTTACAGAGTTCAAAGTAGCTTTTATCTCAGTTGGATGATGCCCATAGTCATCTATTATAACGCCATCTTCTTCCAGATTGATGATGTCAAAGCGTTTTTTAATCCCTTTAAAGTTAAGTAAATTTGTACGAATCTCATCAATGTCCATAGACTCATGAGCAGCAAGGATAGCTAAAGAAGCATCAAGGGCTATATGCTTTCCAAAGCCCCAAACTTCAAAACTACCAAGACTTCTAAGGGTAAACCTTGTATGAGGTTCATCGTTGATGAGTACATACTCTATGTTTGCTATATCTTTACTTGGGTAGAGCCAAGAAGCTTCTATCTCGTTTACGAGTGTGGAGAGAAATGGATCTTCACCGTTAAGAACACGGCATTTTGCCTCTTTGATAAATGTACGGTAGGAGTCATAAAATAGTTCATAATTATAATCATAATATTCCATATGCTCAGGTTCTGCATTGATAACCATTGCACAGTAAGGGTTGGAGTTTAAAAAACTACCATCACTCTCATCAGCTTCAAAGAGCATCACATCACTACTCTTTTCATAACGCACATTGGAGCCAAAGGCTTTTGACTCTGCACCGATGATAGCTGAACCGCACATGATAGCACTGAGAATAGCTGTCGTTGTACTTTTACCATGTGCCCCTGCAACAGAATAAACTTTTTTACCTGCAAGTATCTGAGGGAGAGCTTCTCTGCGTGCAAGCACTTCGATGCCCTTTTCTTTTGCTGCGATGATTTCTGGATTGTCAGGGCGAATGATAGCTGAGTGGACAATTAAGTCTTGGTTGTTTATAGCATTTTTATCGTGGGGTACGGTTACTTTTATCCCCATATCACGAAGTTTTTTTGTGATGAGTGTATCTGCTATATCTGAGCCACTTACTTCATGACCGTTGAAGTGCATATATTGTGCAAGACCTGAGATGCCTATGCCACCTATCCCTATAAAATGTATTTTCATTCGCTATTCCCCTTTCCTTTGGGATTTATCTAGCAATTTTTGTGCCTTATTTGTAAACTCACTCATATAAAAAGTTCCAGCTTTTTGAGTAGCTTGGAGATCAGCAATCGTATCTATGAAATCATCTAAGCTTATATTTTCTTTAGAAGCAAGGGTATGCAAATGGAGTGCATCACTAAACTTTTTATCTTCTGTAAGACCACTGAGTACTTCAAAAAGAGCAGAAGCATCTTGGGTGTCACCTGCACTGTAGTGTTCTATGGCATATTCATAAAGAGCTCTCAGTGTTGCGAAATCTTGCACTTCATCTATTTTCATTTTACGCATACTCTCTAGTGCGTTTGTAAGATTTTCAAGTGCCATATCCAAGATGTTAGCATAAAATCCGTGAAGAGTTTCTTCATCAAAAAGTTTATGTGCATCAGATTCTAGGATATATAATGATGCAATATCTGCATCTGTTTGGGCTTTGAGGATTTTTGCTTTGAGTTCATCTATCTTAGGCATTGAAGCACTCCTTAATTCTTTGTAGTGCATCTCTTGTTTTTTCTTCATTTTCAACAAGAGCAATTCGTATATAGTCTATACCTGGATTGTGTCCTTGTGCATCATCTCTTGCAAGGTATTCCCCTGGAAGCACCTTAACATTATACTCTTGATAGAGTTTTTTTGTAAAATTTAAGGCATCTTTGACCTGAATCCAGAGGTAAAATGTCGCTTTAGGAATCTCAGTACCTAGTATCTCTTTAGCAATTTTGAAGTTATTGTTATAAATCTTCCTTGATGCCTTTACATGTTCTTCATCATTCCAAGCGGCGGTGGCTGCACTTTGTAGAGGAAGGGGGGAGGCACATCCTACATAAGTTCTATACTTCATATACTCGGAAAGTATTTGTGCATCACCAGCAATAAAACCGCTTCTAAGACCTGGTGCGGAGGAGCGTTTTGAGATGGAGTTTATGACAAGTATATTTTTAAAGTTTGGATTGCCTGCATGGATACTTGCCTCTAAAAGAGAGGGGGAAGGTTGGTCTGTATATATCTCACTATAGCACTCGTCATTTAGTAAAACAAAGTCATGTTTGAGAGCAAGATAAACCCATTGTGCGAGTTCGTCAATATCCAAGGTAGCTGTTGTTGGGTTGTTTGGAAAGTTCAGGATAACTAAGTCACATTGACCGAGAGCATCTTCATCTATGTTGGGCTTAAAATTATTTGATGTATCAAGATTGAGATGGATGGTCTTAGCGTGAGTAGCAATAGCAGCACCTTCATAAATCTGGTAAAAAGGATTTGTAAATGCCATAGTAGGCGTTGTTTTATCAAAAAGTAAAAACTGTGGAAAGTTGAAAATTACTTCACGCGTACCAAAAGTAGGGATAATCTGTGCATCACTAAGATCTACAGCAAAACGCTTTTTAAAAAAATTTCTTTGTGCATCTCGGAGCTTGGTCTCTCCACCAGTTTTTGGGTATTTTTGAAGCAATTTAGTGTTTTCCTTCAATGCATTTTGGATAAATACTGGCGTCTCAAACTGGGGCTCACCAATAGTTAAAACTGAAGGAATATAGTTTTTATTTGGTATAATGTCTTGTAATAAAATGTTTAATTTTTCAAATGGGTACGGCTCAAATTTCATACGCGAATTATATCCAAATATTACACAGGATTAGCTTTATGAAGATTTTTTTAACTCTCATACCTCCCTCCTTATCCGACAAATTTTATAAACCTAAAAAATACCTGTTTCATTAAGGCTAGATAACGATGCAGTTACAATTCCCAAACTAGCAGAAGCTAAGCAAGGTATAGAAATAAAAAAAAGAGTAACAGTATTAACATAGTAGTCAACAGATTTATGCCCTAAAAGCTCTTGAATACTTCGCAAATCTATACCTGCTTGGAGTAGATGCGTTGCATAAGAGTGTCTAAATATGTGCGATGTGACACGCTTGTTTAGTTTGGCATTTTGAGCTGCTACTTTTATATTTCTACCAA
>JALUXP010000025.1 GCA_027013295.1 Sulfurimonas sp. | reverse complement strand
ATGTAGAGATGGGCGTGAAGCTCATCAAAAAAAGATAAAGATAATTTTTTAAAAGATTATTTATTTGAAAAACCAAATAATTTCATGTAAAAAAACTAAAAAAGAAAACTAAAGTAAACTTTGTATACCTGCGTAGTTAAAATTAAAATTTATCTATAGGATAAAAAAAGTTTGAAAATCCAAATAAATTTTCAGTATTAATTCTAAATTCCAAAGAGATATATCTTAATGCGTACTTATTGTTTTGTTTCTTCCAGTTTTTTTAGCGAGATAGAGTGCCTCATCAGCTTGCTCGAGTCCGTCTTGTATATTTTGGTTTTTACTTAAATTGATTTGTGATACACCTAAGCTAACCGTATAGTTAAGAGTATTGTTGTTGATGTCATATACTAGATGAGCATTCTCCACAGATTTCCTTAAAGTCTCTGCTACTATTTTTGCACCATTTATATTGGTATTTGGAAGCAGTATTACAAACTCTTCACCACCAAATCTTGCACTAATATCACTTTTTCTTTTACAAATTATGATTTTGTTTGCTAAGTGCATAATGACTTTATCACCAATATGATGACCATGAGTATCATTGATCTTTTTAAATTTATCAATATCTAACATAATTATAGATAAATCCTTTTTCTCTCGTTTTACTAAATCTAGTGTATGCTCTGATATTGTTGAAAAATATCTTCTATTGTAAAGTTTGGTCATAGGATCAGTTGAAGCAAGAAATTTTAGTTCACTTATCATATCTTGGATTTGCAACTCTTTTTTTACCCTCGCTAGTAACTCTTTTGGTAAAAATGGTTTGGTTACATAATCAGCTCCGCCAATATCATAAGCTTTTACAATGCTTGCTTCATCTATTTTTG
Organism: Sulfurimonas sp.; assembly: GCA_027013295.1. Lineage (GTDB taxonomy): Bacteria > Campylobacterota > Campylobacteria > Campylobacterales > Sulfurimonadaceae > Sulfurimonas. The sequence goes on along the minus strand of JALUXP010000025.1, from coordinate 18,623 downwards.
CTGTTATAAATATGATGGGAATATCTTTTGTTTGTGGATTCTCTTTAAGTTTTTGACACACCTCAAATCCATCCATATTTGGCATCATAATATCAAGCAAAATCAAATCTATCTTATCTTCATTAACAATACTGAGTGCTTCTTCACCGTTTGTAGCTTCTACCACATCATATTCATAAAGTAATTCACTTAATATATCTAAATTCACTATTGTATCATCTACTATAAGTATTGTTTTATCTCTATTGTTCATAAGTGCCTCTCCATAAATAACTCCAACTTCAGCAATAAGTAAATAGCTCTAGTGCTAGGTAGATTTTTGCAGGACTAGCCGTAGCCAATTCAATAAAATCTAACGACGCAATAGGGTTATTTACTTATTGCCCGAAGGGAGGTTTAAAAAGAGGACTACTGCTTCGTTAAAAGGCATTAGTCCTCTTTTTAAATCTCTGAAGTTGGGGTTATTTATGCAAAGGCACTTAATATATTTATAATCCCTTTATACTTTCGTTGAGCTAAAAGTTCTTCTACTTTAACCAATAACTCTTTGTCTTCATTGGAAAGTTGATAACCATGAAACTCTTCTACTATTTGTTTAGCTTGCCTTACTCTTTTTTTAGAGATAGATTCTTTTAATTGATGAAAGAGCTGATCTCTTTGTGTACTCTCTATCTCTTTGGTTACATCTGATCTGTCTGCAGTTTGTTGTATACTTTTTAGCTCATCAAGTATTTTTTGATTTATAGCTATGATTTTTGAAGCATCACCTTGTGGTAAAGGTATCTCAAATATAAAATTACTCCCAACATTAGGCTCGCTCTCTAGCCAGATTTTTCCACCCATGAGTTCAACTAGTTGTTTAGAGATTGAGAGCCCTAGTCCTGTTCCGCCATATTTTCTAGTAGTGCTTCCATCTGCTTGAGTAAATGCTTGAAATAATTTATCTATTTGTTCCTGAGTGAGTCCAATACCTGTATCTTTGATTTCAAACCTTACAATATCCTTGTCTAAATATGATATTTGTAAAATCACTCCACCTTTATGGGTAAATTTTATAGCATTGTTAAGTAAATTTAGTAAAACCTGCTTTAATCTTGTAGGATCACCATAAGTTACACAATCATTATTCTCATTGTAATTACATATTGTTTCAAAAGTCAAATCCTTTGAAGCCGCATTGATGTTTGCAGTATTTTCTATCTCTTCTTTTAGAGAACGCATATCAAAGTCTATATTTTCAATAGTAAGTTTTCCAGCTTCTATCTTAGAAAAGTCCAATATGTCATTCAAAATGACAAGAAGAGAGTTTGCACTACTCTGTATCTGCTGTAAATATTTTTTTTGTTTTTGGATTGAATCAGTTTTAGAAGCTAAATACAATATACCCAATATGCCATTCATGGGTGTTCTTATCTCATGAGACATATTTGCTAGAAATTCTGATTTTTGTTTTGTGGTCTCCTCAGCTTTTTGTTTAGCATCTTCTAATTCTTTTGTTCTTTGAAAAACCTTTTGTTCAAGTGTCTCAATTAGTGCTTTATTGTCGGCAATAAATTGATTGATTTGTTCAGACATATTGTTAAAGGAGTGGGCTAAAATTCCTATCTCATCGTTTGATTTTATGTCAATTTTATAAGCTAGATTACCTTTGGCAAACTGTTTTGTACCATCAACTATACTAAAAAGTTGTTTTGTTAAATAATTTGCTATATAGATGGCTATAAATATCACAATAACAATTAAAATCAAGGTAATGTAGATCTGTTGGTTTATACTGTTTTTTATAAAAGTACCAACTTGTTCCATCTTCAAATCAAAAGCTTTTTGAAAACTGCTTGTTTCTTGTTCAGTGATTTGTTTTACAGTCTTTTTTATTTGTGTTGCTGCTTTATGAAATTCACTAACATTTGCACCAATAGTTACAAAACCAAAGCCCCTTTTAGTATCTCCGTATTGTCCTGTATAGTACGGTACAGTAGCCGCAGTTACAAGCTTCCATAATCCACTCCAATGTATAATAAATGATCCATACCCACCATCATTTATGATTTGTGCCCACCCTTGACATTGTGGTGCAAAATTTAGATATTTACAATTAAGTGGGATCTCTCCTAGATTTTTTAGTTGTAAAATATTTGGCTTTTGTGCGAGTGACTGTTCTTTAAAAGCAGGATAAGTTTTTAAAAAATCATCAATATCTACTTGACCAGATTTTTGAAAATCTTCTACTATCTTTTTACTAAGCCAAGGGGTCACTCTTTTGCCTGTAGCTTTATCAAAACCTGTTAAAAAATATTCTCTTGGATGTGCAATACTTCTGTACTTGTAATCCAATAAAAAAGCATAATCCCCACTACTTGCATCTGGCATGGGTCGTTTTATGTTTTTATCTACTGGATTTATTGTGTTTGTAAACTGTTTTATATGTTCAAAATCCAAAGCAGCAGATATGTAACCCATCTTTTTATTGTTTTTATACACAGGGGTAATATATCTAAGGATACCACTAAATTTTTTACCTTTAGGATTTTCAACCCCTGCATAAGCATATTTAGATGGATCAAATTCTATACCCATCTTTTTTGCTTTAGCTTTTGAAAAAGTACCAATTACTTTTGAACCAATATACTCCCCTATCATGTCAGAGACATATATCTCACCTTTTTTCAATTTTTGAATATCTTTAAAGTAGCTTTCACTATTTATATAGGTATTTTTTTTCTTTGAAATATTTAACTTTTTACTATTGAGAGATGAAATTTTGTATATCTCTTGACCTTTTAAATCAAAATATGATACTTCTTTGTATATTGGTATGTTTTTGCTTTTTAAATAATTTTGATTTTGTATATGAAAGTTTTTTTTATTGTCATTATTATTAGCTTTGATATGATTTTGTTCATTCTTTTGTACCTCTTTTGCAATCCATTTGCCTTTTTTATCATCATAAATATATTGTGGTGGCACAATGATAGATCTATTTTTGGATTGATAAAAACTTTCTAGAATTTGTTGGTTTAAATCTATTTTTGAAAGAAACAATATGTCTTTATCTCTTTCATATAAAAAATCAGCAATCTGATTTGCTAACATTACTGAGATCTTTTCAAGTGATTCCTGTGATTTTTGATCTAATGCTTTTATGCTATCTTTTACAGATAAGTTTATAGCATCTGATATGCTTTTTTCTGCATATTCGAGCGTAGTTTTATTTATATTTACAAAATATCGTTTAATTTGTTCTGTATTGTCAATAAATAAATATGCAATTAAAATTATTGGTATAACTTTTATTGCAAGAAATATTAAAATTAATTTTGCTTTTATTCCTAAATTTTCTATCTTGATATTCAATGCTGTATTTCCTATTTTTATTGAGCTTATTATATTACCTCATATATTCTCAAATTATGCCATTTTTTGTATAAAATTTAAACATATATTGTTTTACCGACTTGGTTGCATAACACTCTTAAGAAACTACAGAGAAATGGTTTATATTTTGCTATAATCATAAAATGATAAAGATATAAGGATTTACTATGTGTATACCTCATGGAGCTACAGGAAGTAGGGATAGCGGATATATTGAAAAGAAGAAACCGAGAAAAAAGGTTGAAAAACTTCCAAAAGCCATATTTGAAAATGGCGACCCTAACTATGATGGTGTAGTTATTGAATATAAAAAGCCTGAGTCTAAAAAAGGATTTTTGCAAAAGGTTTTTGGGCTTTAATGGTAGAGAAAATTCTAAAAAAAGTTTTTGGTCATGATAGCTTTCGAGAATTTCAGCAGGATGCAGTAGAAGCCATTCTGCAAAAAAAAGATCTTCTTACTATCTTACCTACTGGTGGTGGCAAGTCCTTGTGTTATCAGCTTCCCTCTTTGGTTATGGATGGGACAACCATAGTTATCTCACCCCTTATTGCCCTGATGCAAGATCAGGTTACCTCTTTGAGGAACAACGGGGTAGAAGCTCAGATGATAAACTCATCTCAAAACTCTCAAGAGATTCAAGAGATTGTTACGAAACTTTTACATAACGAGATTAAACTGCTCTATATTGCCCCTGAGCGTCTTGGGGCAAATGGCTTTATAGAATTATTGCAAAGAATAAATATAAACTTTTTTGTGATAGATGAAGCACATTGTGTCAGTGAGTGGGGGCATGAATTTCGTGCAGATTATCGTAATCTGTCTCAACTTAAACATAGATTTCCAGATCTTTGCATAGCAGCTTTTACAGCTACTGCAACCCATAAAGTTCAAGAAGATATTGTTCACTCCCTTCGTTTAGATGATGCAGTGGAACTTCGAGGGAAAACATTTAGAGACAACTTGATGATCAACTCTCAAAAAAGAGTATCAAATGGACGAAATCAACTTCTAAATTTTCTACAAAAACATCAAAAACAGTGTGGCATCATCTATGCATTTAGCAGAAAAGATGTAGAAAGCACCGCGGAGTTTTTATCGGCTAAGGGTTATCAAGTCGGAGCTTATCACGCAGGATTGCCTAGTAATGTACGCGATAGTGTGTATAAAAAATTCGTATTTGAAGAGATAGACATAGTGGTAGCGACTATCGCTTTTGGGATGGGCATAGATAAATCAAATATTCGTTTTGTAATCCATATGAGTATGCCAAAAACTATGGAAAATTATTATCAGGAGATAGGTCGTGCAGGTCGTGATGGAATTTCTTCTGAAACCTTACTTCTTTACACAAAAGCAGACGAGATAAATCGCCGAAGACTTATTGATGACTTAGATAATGATGAGTATAAAAATCTTATGTATTCAAAACTTAACAAGATGTATAGTTTGGCAAATTCAAGTGAGTGCAGACATCAAAAAATTGCAAAATATTTTGGCGATGAGATAGAGGTATGTGGAGATATGTGCGATAGTTGCAAAAGAGATGATATAGAGATGGTAGATATACAACAAAATGCCATGAAAATGCTCTCTGCAATTTACAGGTGTGAACAAAAATTTGGCGTTAATCATATTGTTGATATATTACGCGGTTCTAAAAATCAAAAAATCTATCAATTTCATCATGAGAAACTTTCTGTTTATGGAATTGGAAACGATTTAAGCAAAGATGCTTGGGTAGCTATAAGTGAAAGACTCTTTGAATTAGATGCTCTTGTCGTTGGAGAATTTAAAAGTGTCAAGATAACTTTGCATGGCTTAGAGATACTTAAAGCCAAAGTTTCAGTATTTATAGACTCTATAAAACTTCAAAGTGTGAAAAAAGAGCGTAAAAAAGAGAAAGTTGTCGATGTTGATGACTCTATTTTTGAAAGATTTAGACAACTAAGATATGAGATATCTTCAAGAGAAGAAGTTCCCGCTTATATAGTCTTTTCAGATAAGACACTTGTTGATTTTGCCAATAAACTTCCTCTCACAAAAGATGAAGCCCTAGAGGTAAATGGGGTAGGTGAGGTGAAATTTGAAAGATATGGTGCCCAATTTTTAAAATTGTGCAATGAGCTGAAAAACTGATATAATACGCGAAAAAAATGAAATGATGCTGTGAAAAAAATACTAATTATAAGTGGTGGCGTTACTGGTGATAACTTTATCCGAAGAGTTATACAAGCCTATACTTCAGAAAATATTTATTATGTAGTGCAAACGAAAAAGGTAGAGTACGAAGATGCCTCTCCTGCTCGTTTTAAGTTTTATGAGTTTGACCCAACCTCTTTTTATAAACTTGCCAATCTTTTAAAAATGGACTTTGTTCAAGTTATCATCTCCATGGATGACAAGCAAGATGCACTAGAATCACTTAAAAATATTCGTTCTATAAAAAATCATCTCCGTGTAGTCTTTTTAAATAATTGGGATTTACAAAATGATGATGTCGATACTATGATGATGAACTCCAATGAAATCATAGCTTCAAGGCTCTTAGATTATCTTCCAAATGTCCCTGTGATAGCCCAGAATGTTGGTATAGGAGAGGGTGAGATAATGGAGGTGCTTGTACCTTTTGGAAGTTCTTTTGTGTACCGACATATTGGTGCAATAGCACAGAAAAATTGGCGTATAGTAGCTATTTACAGAAATAGAAAACTTATCATGCCTTCGAGAAGACGGATGATTCAACCAAATGACCTGCTTGTTCTTGTTGGTGAACCAAGTGTTCTAAAGTCTGTATATCGTGCTATTAAAAGAGAACTTGGACAATTTCCTGAACCATTTGGCTCAAACTTGTATCTCTATATTGATATGGACTATATCAATGAATATACTATAAAAGACTTGGTAAAGCGTGCTGTTTTTGCCCATAAAAAGTTTAAACATAATCTCTATATAAAAATTGTAAATCCATCAAATATAGATATAGTGTCGCATATAAAAGAGTATGTAAATAATAATATTATTGTTGACATCAAGTACGATAATGCCCCTTTAGAGTTTACTTTTTTTAATGATATGAAAAATTTTCATATTGGACTTATCATAGTCTCTAAGGAGATTTTTAGAGACACTAAAACAAGAGATATGCTCTATGAAGCACATCTCCCAGTGCTAAAAATCTCAGATAAATCTTTTTCCGCTGTCAAGGAAGCCGTGGTTATTTTATCTGAGAATAAAGACTTAGAAAAGATATCGGCTACTATTTACGATATATCTGAACAGATGGGCTTTAATATAGAGATACATAACTATACGAATGAACATCAAGGTCAAAAAGAGGAGGTGATAGAACATTTCCACAATCTTTCAACCATCTTTTCAAAAAGTATTAAAGTGATAGAAGATAGTGAAAATTCCATACAAGTTTTGAGACAAAAGAAAGATTTTCTTCAAATCCTACCTTTTACCTATAAGTTAACAAAAAGTAGGTTCTATTCTCTTTTTTCAACTGACAGTGAAAGACTTTATCATAAATTAGATGATTATCATCAAATATTTATACCTGTACAGCTTTAAATTTAGGAGTTTATTAGTTTTTTTTAAGTATTATTTATAAAAAGAATAAACTAATATTGGAATAATCTAATGCAGGTAAACATCCCCCTTGTAAAAACTATAGACAACTCATATAACATCATTATAGATGTTCTTCCTAAGCTTCATTTTGACAAAAAAGTAGCAATCATAACAAACCCTAAAGTCTCAGGGCTGCACCTTGGATATTTGCTTAACAAGATAAGTGCCAAAGAACTTTATGTCATCACCGTACCAGATGGTGAGGAGTATAAAAATCAAGCAAGTATAGATACTATCTTAGAGTCACTTTTTAACCATAAATTTAACCGTAAATCTATGCTTATCGCTTTTGGCGGTGGTGTGATAGGTGATATGACTGGATATGCAGCGAGTATCTACCAAAGGGGGATAGAGTTTCTACAGATACCAACAACACTACTTTCACAAGTTGATGCAAGCGTTGGTGGCAAAACAGGGATGAATAATACCTATGGAAAAAACCTTGTAGGGGCATTTCATCAACCAAAAGCGGTTTATATTGACCATCATTTTTTATCAACCTTACCCAGAAGAGAGTTTAACGCTGGAGTTGCAGAGATAGTTAAGATGGCAGTGACTTTTGATAAGAACTTTTTTGACTTTTTAGCAAAGGCAAATCTTTTTGATGATATAGAGCTTTTAAAAGCGATACAAAAAGCAGTTGAAACCAAAGCAAAAGTTGTAGCACTAGATGAAAAAGAAAATGGGATAAGAGCAGCTCTAAACTATGGACATACTTTTGGTCATGTTATAGAAAATGAAACAGCTTACAAGACTTACTTACATGGAGAAGCAGTTGCTATAGGAATGGTTATGGCAAATGAACTAGCAGTTGAGATGCAACTTATGAGTCAGAGTGAGGCAAGTTCAGTTAAATCTTTACTTCAAAAATACAACCTACCAACTTCTTACAAGATAAAAGATATAGAACTATTTTATGAAACATTTTTCTTAGATAAAAAAAGTTCAGATGCTCTCATCACTTTTATCGTTCCAAAAAGTATTGGTGCTGTAGAGATAACTAATCAATGCCCAAAAGAGCTTCTTATGAGTGTACTTAGCAGATTTGGTGATGCAGATGCTTAAATACCCTCTTTTTTTATTACTTTCTATTACTTTTACTTTTGCTCAGGTAGTTACAGATAGTAAAAAAACTTTAGATTTGCAAGTGGCGAAAAAAGAGACAGCGATACAAAAAGAACTTCAGATTACTCAGTATCTGACTCTTTTAGATGAGATTGAACAAACCATCTCAGAAGAAGCGGTTTGGATGAAAAGTTATGCTACATATTTAACATCTTTAGATGTAGCTCAAAATCTTATTAAGATAAAAAAAAGAATTAGGTATTTAAAAAGAAATAAAAGAAAGCAGGGTGCAAAAGAGGAGTTAAATGCTTTGCTTTCTAAAGAAGAGATTTTAAGATCTCAAGTTGAACAGCTTAAAGAACAAAATACATCACCTTTTTCCAATCTTCTAAGACCATCTGAAATAGGTGAGCGACCAGTCATTACAAACCCTTTTGATGTTTTTGCAGGTATCTCGTTTATCAAAAAAATAAATACTAATTATGAAGACTATGTCAATCGAAAAAATGAGTTAATCAAACTTATCGTTTTGTTACGAAAAGAGGAGAGTATCTATAAAGAGATAGAAAAATTAGATGTTAAAAGAAGATATGTATCAGAAGAAAAAATAAAAAAAAGACAATTAGAAAGATTTGAGAATGCTCTTAGTACCATAGCAGCAACAGCCGAGGTATATCAAAAAAGAGTAGAGGTTCTTGAAGTAAAGATTAACAAAGATATAGAAGTTCAAGTGTATAAACTTATCAATATCGGTGTCTTAGTTTTAGTAGTCTTTTTTATATTTTTACTTCTCAAAATAGCAGTTAAAAAATATTTAACAGATAATGAACGCTTTTACATGGCAAACAAAGCCATAAACTTTACAAAATACACGATTATAGTTTTAATAATATTTTTTAGTTATTTGGAAAATGTTGGCTACTTGGTAACTATTTTAGGTTTTGCATCTGCTGGTATCGCCATTGCTATGAAAGACTGGTTTATGAGTGTACTTGGTTGGTTAGTGATAGTCTTTGGTGGAAGTATCCATGTGGGGGATAGGATTCGTGTAGATATGGATGGGATGAAATATGTTGGTGATGTTATGGACATATCTCCTCTTCGTATGACCATATTAGAAGACATCACTCTCACAGCTATTACAAAAAATAGACGAGCAGGTAGAATAATATTTGTACCTAACAACTATATCTTTACAAATATGATAGCAAACTATACGCATTCATCACTCAAAACTGTCTGGGATGGAGTGCATCTTACTATAACCTTTGATTCTAACCACAAAAAAGCTATGCATCTAGCTAAAGAGATAGTAAAGAAGTATTCTAAAGGTTATACTGACATAACAAGAAAACAGCTTAACAAACTTAGAACTAACTATAGTCTTAAAAATACAAATGTAGAACCAAGAATATACTCTTTTATCCAAGATAATGGTGTCTCCATAGACTCATGGTATCTGACCAATGCTTATGCAACACTCACACTAAGAAGTGTTATCTCTGTAGAGATTGTAGAAGCTTTTAATGCCGAGGATGACATAACCATCGCTTACCCTACGCAAAAATTACATATTGCTACTGAGCCAAAAAAGACCCCTTTTGATACCTCAGAGGTGGTGTAAATGAAACAAAAAGTTTATTTTAAAACATTTGGTTGTAGAACAAATCTCTATGATTCTCAAGTGATGATGGGTGCACTTAGAAAGTATGAAATCACTCAAATTGAAGAGGAAGCAGATGTCGTGGTACTTAACTCTTGTACAGTGACAAATGGAGCTGATACACATGTCCGCTCATACATTTCTCAGTTAGAGAAAAAATCAGATGCAAAGATATTTTTAACAGGTTGTGGTGCACATACAAAAGGTGAGTCTTTGCTAGCAAGTGGGCGAATCCATGGAGTATTTGGTCAGAGTGAAAAACTTAAAATAGATACACTTCTTAGTAAAGAAAAACCTTTTTATGATCTTGGTGACTTAAACTATGTCGATAAGAGTGTTGTGGATGATTTTGTTGGTAAGAGTAGGGCGTTTATCAAGATTCAAGAGGGGTGTGACTTTCGATGCTCTTACTGCATCATACCTTTTGTAAGGGGAGATGCACGAAGTATGGATGAGTCTCGCATCTTGGAACAGATCCAAAGACTTGCCTTAAATGGTTTTGGGGAGTTTATCTTAACTGGTACAAATGTAGGTAGTTATGGAAAACGAACAGAGACCTCTTTAGCAAAACTCATGAAAAAGATAGCTCAGATTCGAGGGGTAAGAAGGATTCGGCTTGGTAGCATAGAACCTATCCAAATAGATGATGAATTTTTAGAAATTCTTGATGAACCTTGGCTTGAAAAACATCTGCATATAGCTTTGCAACATACCTCTCCAAAGATGCTCAAACTCATGAATAGGCGAAATCTATACAAAACAGATAAAGAGCTTTTTGAACTTTTAGCGAGTAAAGGTTTTAGCATAGGAACAGATTTTATAACAGGGCATCCTGGTGAGAGTGAAGAGTTATGGGATGAAGCAATGGTAAATCTCGTTAATCTTCCATTAACCCATGTTCATGCGTTTACATATTCAAAAAGAGATAACACCTCTTCTGCTACTATGAAACCAGAAGTAAACGGAAAGATAGCAAAAAAACGACTGCATGAGCTAGAGAAGATTATCAAAGAGAAAAATCATATATTTAGAAAAAGCTTTGCTGGTGAGTTAGATGTGCTAGTTGAGAGCGAAGTAGATGGCTTGTACCATGGTTACGACCAACATTTCAATAAAATAGTTGTTGAGTCAAAAGATGACTTACTTGGAAATTGGATAAAAATTCAAGATTATGAACCTAGAGAGGATTTTAATTATGCCAAACTTTAAAACAAACCGCATATTGCTTTATGTATCTGCTTTTTTTGTAGTGGTGTTAGTGTTATTTGCTATTTTTCGTGATAACTCCACTTCCATTACTTTGAAGCAGGCTCATGATATTTTAGATAAGGGTAAGGTCGAAAGGGTAGTTGTTACCAAAGAATATGCTTACATAAAATCAAATGATGCTCTTTATAAGATAGCCTCTTCACAAATTACCCCAAAAATGTTTATGAATTATAAGGTCGAAGTTGGGGATAAATCTTATATTATTTTATATCTTTTTATTCTTGTCCTTCTTGTTGGAATCATCTCTTTAGTTTTCAAGATGCTACAAAATAAGCATTCTTCTACAGAGCAAGAATCTATGAAAAACACCTCTTATCTGGATGGTGGTAGTGAGATAGTTCAAGCTATAAAAAGTGATGTCTCTTTTGATGATATTGGCGGAATTAGCGATGTTAAAGTGGAATTAGAAGAGATCATAGATTTTATGAAAAATCCAAAAAGATATAAAAGTTTTGGTGCTCGGATGCCAAGAGGAGTGCTACTTGTGGGTCCTCCAGGTGTTGGTAAAACTATGATAGCAAAGGCTGTAGCAAATGCTGCTGCTGTGCCATTTTTTTATCAGAGTGGTGCTTCTTTTGTTCAGATATATGTAGGAATGGGAGCCAAAAGAGTACATGACCTGTTTGTAGCAGCGAAAAAAAATGCTCCCTCGATTATATTTATAGATGAGATAGATGCCGTAGGAAAAAAGAGAGATGGACAAAGAAATGATGAGAGAGAAGCAACACTTAACCAACTCTTAACCGAGATGGATGGTTTTGAAAATTCTAGTGGTATTATAGTTGTGGCAGCGACAAATAAGATAGATGTGCTTGACTCAGCACTCCTTCGAGCTGGCAGATTTGATAGACGCATTTTTGTTGAACTTCCAACTAAGGTTGAGAGAGCATCAATACTTCAAAAGTACATTGAAAAAATCCCACATGATTTAGATGCACATAAAGTAGCAAATATGACAGTAGGATTCAACGGTGCATCTCTCGCTGCATTGGTAAATGAAGCAGCACTTTTATCGTTGAGGCAAAATGACCTTAAGGTAACTATGGATCATTTTCATCAAGTCAAAGATAAGGTACTCTTTGGAAAGAAAAAATTAAAGATTTTGAGTAAAAAGCAAAAAGAGTATCGTATCACCTATCAGGCCGCAAAAGTGATTTGTGCTACCTATTATGATCTTCCATTTGAGAAGTTGATGCTCTCAAATGAGAGACTCACCCCAGTAGTAGAAGAACCACTCATCAAGCATGAGCTTGAATCAAGGGTTAAAACATTACTTGCAGGTGTCGTAGCGTGTGATATAAAGTATGGTGAGCATGCAAGCAGTGCGCAAAGTGATTTGGATGATCTCAAAGAGTTATGTCAAAAAATGGTGCAGGACTATGGGATGGGTCAAAAATTAACTGCCACTACAAATGAGTCAGAAGAGCTCATCGAGCATTTGTCTTTGCGAACAAAAGAGTTACTTCTCTCTTTAACATCTGTGATGGTTAAGGTGGAAGATATGCTTAGAGAGACTGAAAGCATTAGTAAAAGTATTGTTAAAGTATACCTTGATGAAGTTCTTTAGTGGTTTTTCACTGACAAATGAAGAGCATCTGTTTGAGCAGTTTATAGACTCTAGTGAGTACAATGTTTGTGGTTTTAGCTATGGGGCGATAAAAGCTTTGAACTATGTAGTTGAGGAGTTAAACAGAGGCAATAGGATAGATAGGTTACAGTTGTTGTCTCCAGCGTTTTTTCAAAACAAAGATGCTAAATTTAAAAAGCTACAGTTACTCGCTTATAGAAAAAACAAAGAACTATATCTCAATCAATTTTTAAAGTCATGTTTTGATCCTTATGAAAAAAAGATAGTACAAAATGTTGACACGCAGGTAGAGGAATTAGAAGAGTTGTTATACTATAATTGGGACGAAGAAAAGTTAAGTTATTTGTCGAGTAGAGGAGTAGTGATAGAGGTCTATTTGGGTTCTGAGGATATGATAGTAGATGCTCTCAGTGCAAAAGAGTATTTTCTTGAGTATAGTACAGTAACCTATATAAAAAAGGCAAATCATTTTTTGCAATTAAATTAAGTTGGTGTATTTATTTTAGTTTATATTGTGGCTTGATACCATTGCGAACATTTAGTATGTGTCTCTCCGAGGGCAAATCCTCCCTGCGGTCTGAGCCTCTACGATACACATACTAAATGTTCTTCATTTTATGATATTTGGATATTTTTATATATCTAATGATTGTTGAGTTGAAATGGAAAAATTGAACTAAAGAGTAAATAGAGTGGTAAAGAAAACTAATGGAGAGTATTGAAGTAGTATCTCGTAGAGGCTCAGAGCGTAGCGAGGATTCGCCCTCGAAGAGATACTACTTCAATACTCGGAATGGCGTTAAACACAAAAAAATAAAAAAGACAAGGAACAATAAAATGAGTAAACAAACAATTAAAATAGGTGTAATAACAGCAAGTGATAGAGCAAGTAAGGGTATCTATGATGATATTAGTGGTGTAGCTATTCAAGATACTATGAAAGACTACCTTAAAAGCGAATTTGAAATCGTGTATAGATGCATCCCTGATGAGCAAGATGTCCTTGAAAATACGATGAAAGAGTTGTGTGATGATGAAGCGTGTTGCTTGGTTGTGACTACTGGTGGAACTGGTCCAGCACTGAGAGATGTAACCCCAGAGGCTACTGAGAATGTATGTCAGAAGATGATGCCAGGTTTTGGTGAACTGATGCGTCAAGTGAGTTTACAGTATGTGCCAACAGCTATTCTTTCTCGTCAAACAGCGGGTATCCGTGAAAAGTCTTTGATAATCAATCTTCCTGGAAAACCAAAGTCTATTCGTGAGTGTTTAGATGCTGTATTTCCAGCTGTTCCATATTGTATTGATCTGATTGAGGGTCCATATTTGGAGTGTAATGAAGATGTTATAAAAGCTTTTAGACCAAAAGCAAAATAAAAAAGGGAAGAGGAGATATATCTTCCCCTCTTATCTATTTGTACTATATAAAATCTACTTTAGTAACATGATGTTTCATGCCAAGTTCTTCTTGAGGACAACCAAGTGCTAAACCTAGCATTTGTTGCATATGAAGAACAGGAAGCTCGACCTCACGCCCTATTGCTTCACTTGCATGTTTTGTTTGTGTGTCAAGTTTTAAGTGGCACAATGGACATGGTGTGACCATCCAGTCAGCATTTCCATCTATCGCTCCAGCGATGGCATTTCCCGTAAGGATAGAAGCTGTTTTTGGTGCTTGAAGCTCTACATGGAAACCACAACATTTATTTTTTTCATCATAGTCAACATTTGAACCACCGCAAGCAATGATGAGATCATCAAGGGAAGTAGGGTTGTAAGCATTTTCTGGGTTATTGTGAGATTCATTTTGAAGTTCAGAAGGACGAATATTGTGACAACCATAAAATGGTGCAATATTGAACTTCGACAATGGAACTTCGACCATAGAAGCTATTTTATCAAGACCGATATCATCAATGATAGCATAAAGGAAATGGATAATTTTTGATGTACCTTTGTATTCTAGCCCAACCTCTCTAAGTTTTACATTTACTTTCTCTTTTAATTCAGCATTATTGTCTAAACGGTGTTTGGTCATAGCCGTATTAAGCTGACAAGTATTACAGATAGTAACCATAGTAAGACCATGCTTTTCTGCATAAGCAATATTTCTTGCATTGAGAACCAAGGATAAGAAATCATCATAATCTTGAAGATGTGAAGCACCGCAGCAAGATGCTTCAGTAAGCTCAACAAGTTCTATATTTAGTTTTTTTGCCACTGCATAAGTTGACATTAATTGCTCTGGTGTACTTTGTTTTGCAGTACAGCCAGTAAAAAGTGCGTATTTTAATTTTTCCATTGAGTTACTCCTAGAACTTTACTGTTGAAGATGATTTGACTAGTTTTTGAATCTCATCTAAGTTATCAGCTTTTGGTATAGCCCATGGGAGAACTATTTTACCTTTTGTGAACATTTTAAGTGCAACAGGGATATGCTTGACAATAGCAGGACCTTCACTATAAAGTACAAGTCCACCCTCATCAAGTACCCCATGTTTAGCGATAGAGTGTTTAAAACCTACTGCATGACGAGTTGCTACATTGCTTGTAGCAACTCCCTCTCTAAAGAGCATCTGATGTAGTTTTGTGATCTTATCTATAGGGTTTACATCTTTTGGACATACCTCTGCACATTCAAAACATTTTACGCAGTCCCAAACACCCTGATTTTCAGAATGAAGTTCTGTAAGTCTCTCTTTATGTGCTTGGTCACGAACATCTGCTTCAAATCTATATGCTTTTGCAAATGCTGCAGGTCCCATAAAGCTTTCATTTATCTCAACAACAGGGCAGGCATAGTGACAAGCTCCACATTGGATACAGATATCTGCATCTAGGAGTTCTTCAGCCTCCTTAGGTGTTACAGTATGCTCATCTTGTGGGTTTTCACATACATCAGAGATAAGAAATGGATGAATATTGTCATGTTTCTCCCAAAAATCCCCTTTGTCTATAATCATATCTTTCACAGCACGCTTGATGCTCAAAGGTTCAATAGTTAAATCTGTCCCAAAAGTCTCTATCATTGTTGTCATGCTCTCTTTACATGCTAAAGTTGAGCGACCATTTACTTTGATGGCACATGCCCCACATATACCGTGACGACAAGAACGACGGTAAGAGAAACTTCCATCGTGATCCCATTTAATTCTATTTAATATATCTAATACAACTTCTTCCGATGTAACATCCATCTTGTAATCTTCATAATATGGAAGGTAATCATCATCTGCATTAAAACGAAATACTTTGAAGTTAACTTTTTGTGTTGTAATTGAACTGTTATCCATAAGTTCTCCTTAGTATGTTCTTGCTCTAAGTTCATGCTTGCCTAAAACGACATCCATGTACTCAAGTGAGATTTCACCATCTTTGTTCATATAACCCATAGTGTGTTTTAAGAACTCTTCATCATTGCGAGTATCAAAATCTTCTCTAAAGTGAGCACCACGACTTTCATTTCTTGCAATAGCACTCTCAACGATAAATGCTGAATAATCAAGCATATGACCAAATTCTATGGCCTCTTGAAGCTCGGTGTTGAAAAGTTTAGACTTATCTTTAATGCGTATATTTTTGTATCTTTGTCTTAACTCTTTGACTTTAGCGATAACAATCTCTAGAGTTTCTTTTGTTCTAAAAGCACCAGCATTGGCGGTCATAGTATCTTGAAGTTCTTCTCTTAATTTTGGTACTGTCTCAGTTCCATTGTTTGAAAGAATATTGTTAATCTCATCCACTGCTGTTTGTGCATCTTCTTGCGTTGCTACGCGAAGTTCAATAGCATCAACTTCATCAACCATGGTTTTTCCTACATAGCGACCAAAAAGGAGTGCTTCAAGAACTGAGTTTGCTCCTAGGCGATTTGCCCCATGAACAGAGACACATGAACACTCACCAGCCGCATAGAAACCTTCTACTAATGTATTGTTGTTCTTACGAACATTTCCAGCAATATTTACTGGGATACCACCCATAGAGTAGTGTGCTGTTGCAGAGATCAAGATAGGTTCTTTGATCATATCAAGACCTAAAAAAGTGATAGCTAGATCACGAAGTTCAGGCAATCTCTCCATAATAAGCTCTTTTCCTAAGTGTGTAACATCAATAAAAACAGCATCTTTTCTTGGACCAACACCACGACCCTCACGAATCTCATTGAGGATAGCACGAGATACGACATCTCGACTCGCAAGTTCCATAGCATTTGGTGCATATTTTTCCATAAATCGTTCACCCTTTGAGTTGAAAAGGCGACCACCTTCTCCACGAGCAGCTTCTGAGATAAGAACACCATTTCCAGATAAACCAGATGGATGGAACTGTACAAACTCCATATCTTCAAGAGGAAGACCATGACGAGCAACGATGGAGAGACCATCTCCAGTATTTGCATGTGCGTTTGAGTTGATTTTATAGCTTCTTGCGTAACCACCTGTTGCAAACATCACTGATTTTGCATTGAAGATAGCCATCTTCATATCACGAATGTTAAAAGCGATGACACCTGAAACTTTGCCATCTCTATAGATGATGTCAGCTGCATACCACTCATCCCAGAACTTTACACCAGAACGGTGTGCTTGCTCATAAATAGTTTGAAGTAGTGTAAGTCCTGTTCTGTCTTTTGCATAACATGCACGAGGTGAACTTTGTCCACCAAATGGGCGTTGTGCAATTTTTCCGTCTGGAGTACGACTAAATGCTGCACCCATTCTTTCAGCCCAGCGAATAGTCTCTGGAGCGTTTTTACACATAAATTCAACAGCATCTTGATCTGCTAAATAATCTGAACCTTTTACTGTGTCAAATTCATGAAGTTCTATAGAATCTTCATCACTGAATGCCGCATTTACACCACCCTGAGCTGCACCTGAGTGACTTCTTAGGGGGTGTAGTTTTGTAATGACAGCAACTTTTTTTCCTGCGTTTTGCAGTTCTCTTGCCGCAGCACAGCCTGCTAGACCAGCACCTACAACAATGGCGTCGTAGGTATAGATGGGAATACTCATTAGCTTTCCTTAAATGTAAATATAGAAGTATAATGTAGGATTTTAGCGTTTTTTGTCTTGTGATTTGTTGAACTTGAACAATGTTACAATTTAGAACATTTATTATAGTAAGTTATGTGTTAAATCTTCACACCTGTAATATCTTTTTTCTGAGAAATTTTATTCCCACCATTTTGTTTTGCAAACTCTAAGATTGACTTAGTTTCCAAAAGGGCATTGTTTAGACTTACATTGTTTGGTTTAATGTAAAATCCACCGCTAATCGTGATGCCAACTGGAACTTTTGTTGCAGTGACTAGTTTTAGCTCTTCTATGCTTTGACGCATTTGGTCGATCTCTTTAAACGCTCTTTGTTTAGAATTTCTAGAAAGTATAACTGTAAATTCATTGTAGTCAGTTCTTCCAATAACATCAGCAGGTTGTTCATACATAGATATGGTGGTCGCGATTTTTTTGAGTGTCATTTGAATAAAATCTTGAGGAAAGGTGCGTTTTGTTTTAGAAAATGTATCTACTTCAAGAACAGCTACTGCAGTAAAACCACTCTCTTTAAGAGATTTTTTATCTGCATAAGAGTTTACTAAACCTTTATTGTTGTTGATGTTAGTTACTGGGTCGATGCAGGAGGCATCGAGATTTTTTGTAGATTTTCTTTTCATCCTTAGATAGATTGCATCTGCTTCACTCGTATAGAGTTGGTGGTTTTGGGTGTCGGCGTTTGGAAGTTGAAGGAACTCTATGTCTTTATAAATATTTGATAGTTTCTTATAAAAAACTATACTTGTGATAAATATAAAAACGAAGATAGCTAAGGCTAGTTGATACATAAAATCCTGTTTTGCCTTGTTGTAATTAATATTCTGAAAAATAATATTTGAAATATGATTGTTAATAGTAACAAAAGAGTTTTGAAGTTCCTTGTATAGATTTTTTTCATCTTTCTCGTTTGCCTTGAAGTATTTTAACGCTTCTGCGTTGTAAGCGTTTATAAGTTGTGTTAGTTGATCGAGTTGT
>JALUXP010000024.1 GCA_027013295.1 Sulfurimonas sp. | reverse complement strand
TAAGTCCTCTTGTCTTTTGTGTCGATATGATTAAGTCCTTCAATGCACCTATATATTTACTATTTTCAACTTGTTCATCATTATTAAATAATGATTTAGCATTGAGGGTGAAGATAAATAACATCATTATTAAGATTATTCTCATTCCATTTTCCTTATTTAACTGACCTTACGCACCCAGAGCATATCTGGATGCATAAGGTCAGTTTAAAATATTAGCTATTATATTCAAAAAAATATTAAGACTAGCTATATCTTAAATTCCTGATTCACATTTTCCCTGCATTGAACTCTCATCAATAGTTCCTATATCTACACCAAGCTCCCTTAATCTTTCTAAAACTGGTGGATGGGTGTAGTGAAAAAAGATATAAAGAGGATGTGAAAGAGGAAAACTTTTATTTTCAGTTACAAGTTTTTTCAGAGCATTAGCAAGTTCTATCTCTCCACCAACTCCAGCGAGTTCACTTCCCATCTTATCGGCCGCATACTCATTATTCCTACTCACTATACCCATAATAGGCATCATAATAAAACCTAAAACTGGCATGAAGAGCATCAAAAGAATCATCACAACATACGGTTCCTTGCCGATACCAAGTTCCAGATACAAAGATTCAGGTAGATTTCCAAAGATGCCAAACATTGCAAAGAGCATCACTCCAACTAAAAGAATATTTTTATAGATATCTCCATGGGAAAAATGACCAAGCTCATGCCCAAGGACAGCTAAAAGCTCCCTTGTTTCTAACTTTTCTATCAAGGTATCAAACAACACAACCCTTTTTGCTTTTCCAAAACCACCAAAATAAGCATTAAGTCTTCCATCTCTTTTAGAAGCATCACTCACAAAAACACCACTACTTACAAAGCCTGTTTTGTCCATAAGCAATTTTATCTGTGCATCTAATGCTTCATCTTGAAGTGGTGTAAGTTTATCAAAAAACATTGCACGGAAAGTTGGATAAAGCATATTGATAAGGATCACAATAACAAAGATAAAGACAAAACTCCAAAACCACCATAGAGTAAAACTAGAGATAATCTCATAAATCCCCCATACTACAAGAGAACCAAGGATTAATGTCATCATAAATGAGATAAAAGTATCTTTCAGCCAAAGTCCAAGAGTAGATTTATTAAAACCAAATTTTTCATCAAGAACAAATTTTTCATAGTAGGAAAACGGCAAAGAGATGAGTGAGTTTATGATAACAAAACTCATAACAATCACAACATTTAAGAGTGCCTCATCTTGTATAAATATTTTTTCACTAAGGTATGAAAGTCCAAACCCTAGCCATGCAGTAAAAAGAATATAGTCCACAAAAGAACTCAGTATTGACATTTTTTCTTTTGCTACCGAATAGTTACCCGCTTGGAGAAACTCTGCTTGTCCTAGTAAAACAGCATTTTTTCTTTTTGCTTGATTGATATACCCTATTTGCATTATGCTTACATAAATTGAGATTAAAACATAAGATGAATAGATCACCATAATTGTCATTAACATTAGTTTGTCACCTCATAATCAACTACTTTAGACTCACTCGTAACGCTTTTGATAAGTGCTACAACTTCTAGATGCACTGGATGAGTAGTATATGCCTTAAGGTCATCTTTTGTATTAAAAGTTGCGTACAAGGAGAGGTCAAATGCTCTCTCACTCTGGTTAAAATCAATACCTACTTCTAAACACTTTAACTCAGGGATTTTTTTTACTAAACCCTCCAGTGCATCTTTAACTCTCAAAATATTTGTTTTTTTCTTCTCTTCATTAAACTTAAACATCACAATATGTACTATCATAGTAGACCTTTCCAAAAAAATTCTGAGATAAGGACTATGAGTCCTATCCCAACTAAATTCAATATCACTCCGTATCTTGCCATATCTTTTATCTGCACCGCTCCACTACTCATTGCGATAGCATTGGGTGCAGTAGCTATTGGTAACATGAAAGCATAACTAGCACATACCGTTGCTACCATCATAAATAAAGTAGTGTTGATACCACTTTGCTCAGCTACGGAGTAAATCACTGGCAACATTATAGAGATTAAAGCTGTATTTGAAGTTATTTCTGTAGTAAATGTTATAAGTACAGCTATAGATAAGAGTAGAAGTATTGGTGGTAGGTTTGTAATAGAGAGTAAGTAGGATGCAACTTCATCTGCTAAACCTGTTTGAGAAAATGCTTTTGCAATAGAAAACCCAGCACCAAATAAAAACATAATTTCATAGGGAACTTTTACTTTGTCTTCCGTCCAATTAAGGATGTTAAAAGGGGGTGCAAAAAGCAATAACCCACAAGTGAGCATCAGTCCAGCTTCACTAAGTCCAAGTCCACCCCAATAGGGTTCAAAGGAAGCATTTAGAAGTAAGATACTTACTAAAAATCCAATGATAAGAAAAACTTTTTTTTGTCGTAGATCCAAAGGTTTAGGATTTAAAGTAGCTTCAACCTTGATATGACGCACACCTACACTCAAAAGTGTTGCAACAACAATGAACATCCCAAAAACTAAAGGAGCTACAAGTGATACCCACTTTAAAAAAGGGATAATCTTCATAGAATGATCTTCCATCACTCCTAGCAATATCAGGTTTGGTGGTGTCCCAATGGGGGTAAGTATCCCACCTACACTAGCACCATAAGCGATAGCTAAAGCAAAACGCATTTTCAGATGCATATTTTTAGTTAGAAAAAGAGCGACTGAGATGAGAAGGAGTGTTGTTGTTGTGTTGGAGAGAACAGAGGAGAGTATCCCCGAAGTAAAAACTAAAGAGAAGATAATCCCCTTTGATGTTGGTGGAAAAATACCTAAAATTTTATCTGAAATCCATTTGTGAAGATCTGTTTTTTCAACTGCAATTGCTAACAAAAAACCACCTAAAAACAAATAGATGATAGGATTAGAATAATTTATAGAAGTTGCTTTTGTACCCAGTATAGAAAAAGCAGGGAAAAGAATAATGGGAAGTAAAGAAACAACTCCTAAAGGGAGTCCTTCATTTGTCCACAAAGTGACTAATAAAGCAATAGTACCAATAAGTGCCGATTGATTTAGAGTAAAGAGTTTAAATGACAGAGCAAAAAATACTAAACCAATGATGATAGCCAAAAGAATTTTTTTGATTTGAATTTTTTGTTGAGACATCTGCATTAGTTAATTTGAAAGTAAGTCTCTCAAAGACTCATTGGGACTTTTTCCCTCAAGCATTGCATATACCTCTTTTGCTATAGGGAGGTACAAATCTTTTTTATGAGAGATCTCATGGAGGGCGTAGGTCGTACCAATACCCTCTGCGACTTCACCCAAATCCAGAAGTATCTCTTCTTGAGACTTTCCCTCTGCTATACCTTGACCCACTCGAAAATTTCTACTCATCTCTGAAGATGCAGTTAAAAATAGATCTCCAGCTCCACCAAGTCCACTAAAAGTATCCTCTTTTGCTCCAAAGGCTACACCAAAGCGTTGCATCTCTACTAAACCACGAGAGATTAAAGCTGCTGCTGCATTTTTCCCGAGAAAAAGACCCTCGCAAATACCTGCGGCTATGGCGATAACATTTTTGTATGCCCCTGCTATCTCTGCTCCAATGACATCCGTAGATGTATATGCTTTGATAAAATCAGGAAATAATCGTGCTATTTCAGATGACAATTCTTCATTACTTGAGTTTACTACCAATGCAGTAGGCAAAGAGCGTATAACTTCTGAGGCAAAA
>JALUXP010000023.1 GCA_027013295.1 Sulfurimonas sp. | reverse complement strand
GGGAAACATCAGCTTGGGATGCACTTTACAAACAAACAGCTAGATGAGATAGTAGAGTTTTTAAAAACACTTGAGGGTGAGATAGTTGATTACAATATAACAAACAAGAAGGATGCACTATGAAAAATGCAACTATGAAGATTCTTATACTGTTTATGTTTATCAGTGGCATTTTTCAATGGAGTATTTTCAACATCGACTGGGAATATTTTAGGATGATTCAAGCAGTACACATAGTGAGTTCAGCTCTCATAGCTATCTTTTTACTTATCCCTTATGTCAACAAACATACTTACGAATACATGATAGTAAAAAAAGCAAAAAGTGCCAGTGGCATCCTTCTTGGTCTCTTACTTCTTTTTATTGTCTTGAGTGGTTTTTACCTCTTTTTTGTTGGAAATCGCGGTGGAGATAGTTTAGGAAGTTTCTCCTTTTACCTCCATCTATATGGTTCATTTGTTCTTTTAATTTTTCTTTTTATCCATGCAAAAAAACGCTTAGCTTTAAAAATAGAACCTCTTGTTATGGTTATCACTACCCTCTCTTTAGCCTATCCTAGTGCATCATACAGCGATAACACTGAAAAACTTACTAACATAAAGTTAGAAAACGGTGTTAGTCGATACCATAATGAAGACTGGACTAACTCCGCAAAATGCAAATCTTGTCATCCAAAGATATTTGCACAATGGGCTGACTCAAACCATAGACATCTTACAGCAACGAATCCTTACTATATGGTGATGGAAAACTTAGCAGGGGCAGATAAAGGGGATGAGTTTCGTCAATGGTGTATGGGATGCCATAACCCAAGTGCAGTTACTACAAAGCAAAAAAGAACTACACATGAGATGGCAGTAAACTCTATGCCCAATGTCCTGTTTGAGAGTGGGGGTAAAGATCTAGTTAAAGAGTTACAAATCCATGGGAACTCAAGACTCGAACAGGGTGTATCGTGTATCACTTGTCACCGCATCAAAAAAGTCGAGTCAAAAGGCAATAGCTCTTACACTTTAGCCATCACCAATAGAGAAGAATATGTGTTTGAAGGTTCTACCTCAGGCATTCAACATTGGCTCAGTGAGAAGTTTATCAATGCAAATCCGAAGATGCACAAGGCAAGTTACTCAAAAGATATCTACAAAAAAAGTGCCTACTGTGCATCATGTCATGATGAGTTTTTACCAGATAATTCTAAAAGAGCTATCGTTTCTACCTTTAAAGAGTGGGAAAAGTCTCCTTTTAATAACCCAAAAGAGCCTAGCAAACATAAAGATTGCATTGACTGCCACATGACAAACTTAGATGATGGAAAGTTCGCACCACTTGTTGGAACTTCTACAGAGGGTGGGACACTGAAAAAAGATATCAAAGTGCATTATTTTGCAGGTGCAAACCACTTTTTATCTGGGCTTAAAAGTAAAAAGAATGAAGACCAAACCCTCCAACTCCTTCGCACCTCAGCAGAGATAGATGCCACCATCAAAGATGGCAAGATCTACGCTGGTGTTAAAAATGTCGGTGCAGGGCATCACTTGCCAACTGGGATTTCAGACTTTAGAGAGCTTTGGCTTGACATCACCCTCAAAGACAGAGATGGTAAGATTGTTTTTAGTAGTGGCAAACTTCAAAAAGATGGCAATTTGGGTAGAGATGCACGACCTTTTATGAAAGTATTTGGAGATGAGGATGGCAAACCTGTCGGCTTACTTTTTTGGCGTTATAAAAAACTACTCAGCGATACAAGGATACCAGCAGGAGAGAGACGCGAAGAGGTCTATGCCATCCCTAACGCAGCAAATCTAAAATACCCTCTAACTCTTGAGATAAAACTCAATTTTAGAATCTATCCTCAATGGGTTACAGATGCAGTTCAAAGAGCTTTTCCTCAACTACCTAGTCCTCCTGTAGTGATACTTAAAGAGCTAAAAAAGTTGCTAAAACAATAAACCCAAATTATGCAAGAGGTAGAGGTAAGAGGGCATATTTTTTAGCTTGCACCCTTATCGTTTACATCTCCAAGTTTAGAAATCTTTAATGCTTTTTCTAGCAGTATAGTATAGATAGCCCTTCCACCCAAGGCATTAACAGTAGTGACAGCTACTAAAGAGGTGATTAGCAAGGGGATTAAGAGGTTAAAACTATTTGTCATCTCAGCAACAAGGACAATCCCTGTAAGTGGGGCACGAACAGTTGCACTAAAGAGAGCACTCATCCCAACAACAGCAAATACTAAAAGTTCTACATGCAAGGAGGGTATAAGGTCCTGAACGACAAGCCCAAAAGAGATGCCAAAGAGTGTACCCAACGCAAGCATAGGTGCAAAAATTCCACCTGGTGCACCTGTTCCGTAAGAGATCATAGTCGTAAAAAAACGAAGAATAAATAGTATAACTACTGCCTTAAGCGCTAACTCTCCATTTAGTGCAGCATGAATAACGCGATCACCACCTCCTACACTATTTGGATAGATATAAAAGAGTAGACCTATTAAAGCACCTATCACAATGATAAAAAGATTAAATTTCCAACCAGTTATCTCTGATATCTTTGTTGAGAAATCTACTAAATACTTATTGAAAATAAAGCCCAAGAAACCGAAAAAGGCACCAAAGACAATAAATATCCATAAATTGTAGAGATTTGGTGGGGTTAAAGTCTCTATTGGAATTGATATATTATTACCAACTATTGCATGCAGAGTGATAACGCTTACTACTGATGTAGTTGTAATTGCTTTGATGGGGATATCACTATATTTTATCCCATCATGCATCTCTTCAAAAACAAAAAGTATTCCAGCCAAAGGTGCATTAAAAGTTGTAGCTAAACCAGCTCCTGCACCAGCTGCTATGAGTAGATTTATATTTTCTTTATTTATTGGAAATTTTTTAGATATCAGGTGTCCTAAAGCCCCTCCAATCTGAACAGAAGGTCCTTCTCTGCCCATAGTCATTCCTGCACCAAGAGAGAGAACGCCTCCAAAAAACTTTACAATGATAACTCGAATACTCCTCATGCTCAACTTATTTCCAAGAATACCCTCAATGTGCTGAATACCACTTCCTGCAGTATCTGGAGCATATTTTTTCACTACATAAACAGAAACAAAAATCATAAGTGAGCTTATTGACATATATGCTATATACCTATATTCTTTCCATGGCCAAGTTGTATCGATGAAATGTGATTTATTGAGTAAAACCCAATCGATTGAGAGATGAAAAAGTGAAACGATAAAACCGACACTTATGCCTACTACTATGGATAAGAACATAATCAAGAAGAAATCATATTTTTTAAATCTATTTTTTTTCAACTTCTTATCCAACTCGCATCTTTAGTAGTTTGATGACATCGATAGGCTCAGGATAACGCACAAACTCTTTGCTCTTCTTGTCTATAGCATACATAGTCATTCTATCTGCAAGTTCATTACCTTGAAATCCTGCATGAGCTTTTATATGGGAGAGGTTTACTTCTGCGCTTATTTCATTGTAAAGAAAGTAGGCTTTTTTGATAATCTCAAGATTTTTTATCTCGCCACCCTTTTTTGTCCAGCCCTTTTTCTCCCAGTTGATAGCCCAAGTTTGGATACAGTCTATGGAGTATTTTGAGTCACATTTTATCTCTACTTTATTGCCTAACTCTGTTTCATGTTTAGCAATCATAAGAGACTCATAGAGCGCTCCTAATTCTGCAGTGTTATTTGTACCCATTGGCTCATAGAGACCATACCAAAGTTCAGAGAGTTTCTCCCCACGATAGATAGCAACTCCACTCCCTGCCTTTCCTGGATTTGGGTTACATCCACCATCACAATAGATGCATACATCACCTTTTTGGCTTAGAATCGTCTCATCTTCTAAAGAGCTCTCTCCTGCTCTAAACTTTTGTAAATCTTTATAGTTAGAGATTATTGTTTTTCTAGTAGTTTTTGCTTTGATGTTTGCAAGGAGTACAAAAAGTTCTGCACGAGCATCGGAGAGCTCTTTACCAAGAGAGAGAGCTGTGAAGTTCTCTACATCACCCTCCTTAAGACCTAAAAGAACAAGCTGCTCGGCGTTTATGGTATTTGATTTATCAAGACCTAGTTGAAGTAGTGCTTCTGTGACTATCTGCACGAGAAAACCTTAGCGTTAATTTAAACCCAAATTTTAGAAATTTCTATTGCATAATTTGGATTAAAGAGATTATATCTTACAACACCTTAGCTAAAAATTATCACAATCAAGCTAAAAAAGAGTTTAACTTACTATAGCAATTAGGTTTGCTGTAGTTTCCTCATACGAAGTTTGGTTATCAGCCTTTTGTGACATAAACTCCTCCATCGCCTCTTTTTTCTCCATCGCTTCATCTAGCTCTGGATCAGTGCCTTTTGTATATGCACCTATACGGATGAGCATCTCATTTTCTTTTAGGAGGGTGTACATCCTTCTAAATTTTAGTACAGCACCAAGATGCTCTTCAGTGATGATGTCATTCATCACCCTCGATGCAGAGTTAAGTATGTGGATGGGTGGGTAGATACCAAAGTCGGTCAGTTCTCGAGAGAGTACAATATGCCCATCTAAGATAGAGCGGGATTGGTCGGCGATTGGATCACTCATATCATCACCCTCAATCAATACTGTAAAAAATGCAGTAATAGAGCCTTTACCCTCCTCTTTTCCAGCTCGTTCCATCAACTGAGGTAAGAGTGTCAGTGAAGATGGTGGATACCCTTTTGAGGTTGGTGGTTCACCAAGTGCTAGACCAATTTCGCGTTGAGCCATAGCAAACCTTGTCACCGAATCCATAATGAAAAGGACATCATGCCCTTGATCTTTAAAATGTTCTGCAACACTCATAGCTGCAAAAGCTCCATACTTACGCATCAAGGGTGAGTCATCTGAGGTTGCTACAATGATGACGGTATTTTCAAGATTGCCACCAAGGTTTTTTTCTATGAACTCTGGGACTTCACGCCCACGCTCACCGATGAGTGCTACGACCTTTATGGGGGCATCTGAACCACGCACAATCATCCCCATCAAAGTTGATTTTCCTACTCCACTTCCTGCAAAGATACCAAGCTTTTGACCTTTTCCACAAGTAAGAAGTCCGTCGATGCTCTTGACACCAACACCAAATACTTCATCTATCATACCTCGTTTCATAGCAGCAATAGGTGGCTTGATAATAGGGGCATATTTTGTACTTTTTATGCTCCCTTTAGCATCTATGGGACGCATAAAAGGGTCAACCACCCTACCTATAAGTGCATCACTGACAGGGATATTGAGACCATTTGAATCTATGTATACTTTATCACCCGCACTAAAACCCTCTACAAAACTAAAAGGGGTGATGAAAAAAGTATCGCCATCTATCTCTGTAACCATACCAACCGTTTCTTGAGATGATTCATTTGAGATGATTTTTACCATATCACCAATGCTTACATTGAGACCTACTGCGGTAATAACAGTTGCATTTATCTTTACAACTTTACCAAAATGGATAGAGTGGTTCAGTGATGAGATCTTACTTTTAAGTGAAGAGAGAGGCATTTAGTACCTCACCTTAGTAACGCGACCCTGATGGGGAATTAATAAGTGAGAAAAATTCACTACGAGTTTTTTCATCTTTTTTAAACAAACCTCGAAGTGCTGAAGAGGTTGTTGTAGAGTTGATCTTCTCAACCCCTCGCATCTCCATACACATATGACGAGCGACAACAACAACAGCCACTCCCTTAGGAGCTATCGTCTCCATTATGGCATCTGCTATCTGCTCAGTGAGTTGCTCTTGAATCTGCATACGACGAGCAAAGATATCTACAACACGCGGAACTTTAGAAAGTCCTACCACTTTTCCATCTGGGATATACGCAACATGCACACGCCCAATAATAGGGAGAAGATGATGTTCACAAGTAGAATAAAATTCTATATCTTTGATGAGAACCATCTCATCATTTGAAGATGTAAAAAGTGCCGATGAAAGAATCTCTTTTGGATCTTGCTTATACCCACCATACATGAACTCATACGCTTTTCTCACTCTTTGGGGAGTTTTTTCTAAACCCTCACGATTGGGGTCCTCACCTACATAAGTGATCATAGTTTTTACTGCATTTTCAAACTTTTTTTCTTTTGAATCAAACAAGATAAAGCCTTTGTTTATTATTGTAGCAATTATACAATAAAAGTATAGGATGCTTAATATATTTTTATTATAAAAGCTAATTTTAACATAAAAAATAGCATAATCCGTTCAATTTTAATCAAAGGAATTAGATGCGTATAGTTTTACTACTAGCTATCTTTATGTTAAGTATGTTTGCCAAGGAAGTGGTTCAAGAAAAAGAGGAGTTTGTGCTAGGGGAAATTTCTAACCAAAAGATAAGCAGAAATGCCTACTTTAATCAAATTGGAATTCCAAATGTTTCAGTTGGAATTAGATGTCCTAAAAAGGGTGATTGTTGGAGTGTCATAGAAAATCAAGATGGACAAGTAATTAGATCTTTCTCTTCATCAGATAGTGTTAGCAGCATCGCTAAGGGTCGTTATGATAAAGTTGCTTATCTCTACTACTCCTATACTTATGGACCTAAAAAAGATAGAAAGACTAAATACTATTTAGTCGACCATAAACACAGAGAATATGATCTTCCACAGAGAAGTCTATTTGCTTCCGGTCCATCTCTAATCACAAAAGACAGAGATATTATTCAGATTGGACTCAATGCTGTTTATAAAAATGGGGAAACAATTCTCGAAAATGAGACAATTGACAAAGCGACAATTGCTAACAATCCACAAGGAGATATAGCTATAGCAGCTATCCTTGATCTCTCAGATGAAATCATAGTAACCAATCTTACTCAATGGATTAGCACTAATGTTATTCTTTCAAAACATGGTGATAGAGATGGAGTTATCAGTGTCTATCCAAAAGATGAAGAGAATGTTTATATGGCTGTATATAAAAATGTAAATATTTACAATAAAGGGCTTGTTAGTGCCCATGTAAACTTTAAAAATAAAAAAGTTGAAAAAGGCTGGATCTTTAATTCAGCAGAGAGAAATGTAGGTTTTGATCCAGACATCTATATACAAAAAAATGTATTTTACCTAGGTACAAAAGATACTACCAATAGAACTGATATAGAATTAGTTATCACATTTAAAGAGTATGCTGCTCTTGGCGATGAAGTACCAAAGCACATAAAAGGCTTTGAGGAGGAGAGTATTATTGACCTCCTTGTGGGTGTTGGTGCTTCTCAAATTTACTGGAATGCTTCTTCTAGTATTGATGATCCAGCAAAAGATTCGAAGATCGTCTATGGCAAGGTAAAATACGATATTAGTAGATCACTCTACAAATCACTTTACTTTGAAGGTCGCTTTGATACAGTGCATCTCTCTGTTGCTTATCTACAAAATGAAGCTAAACAGATAGGTGGACTAGCCGCAAAATCAAGCAAAATGCTTAACTTTCTAGTTGATTTTGATGGTCTAATCTCTGACAATAGTGCTTTAAGACTTAAAGTGCTTAAGGGAAATATTAATGGTGTTGCTACCTATGTAGAAAATAACAATGGTGGGGGATCAGCTATCACTCAAGGAGGACAAACTAAAGAATTTTCATCAGAGCTTGTTACTTATGGAGCTTATATGATGGGTGAAAGAGGGATGTATGCTGGATTAGAATATACCAATTACACTACCCCATCTGCCATTGGTTTTTCAGATAGTTCAAAAAATATCGTAGTCCATGGAATGGATAAAAATTTTAAAATCAATTATTATTCATTTGTTTTTGGATATGATGAAATCTCTTATGCAAAGCGGTATGAAGTAAATTTAGCTCGCTGGTATGTCCAAGCTTTAGGTGGTATCGGCTGGGCTGACTATAAACTCTCATCTGAAGCTAAAAAAGCTGTCTTAAGTTCTGCTCAAGGCAAAGGAAAAAAAATCAACTACACAGGTTCTTTAGTTTTTAATGGAGAATTAGAACTAGGCTATATCTTTCAACAAAGATATAAATCAGCTCGTGGTCTTGGCTATTCTTTTACTGCTGGATACAGAGTTCGAGGTGCATACACCGCTACAGGACAAGACCCTAAGAGTGACAGTACCATTAATCAAAATGAATTAGAACTTGAGATGAGTAGATATGATATTTGGCATGGACCATTTGCAACTGGAAACTTTATTTTCTAGTCCTTCAGACAATGGCTGTGGTTGGGAACCTAAAAATGACACGCAGGTGTCATTTTCTTTACGGTTCTCACATAACAACTATATTTGGAACGATGAGTGGATATTTTTTCATTTTTCTAAAGATATGTTTACGGATTATTTGGCGTAAATCATTTTCTAAAGCTCTTGTATTGTCGAGTAGTCCACCTTTCATATGAAGGAGAAATTGCTCTAAGATATCTTCCATCTCTTTTGCAAACTGCTTATCTTGCTTGTCAGGTACAATACCAAATGTTGTCACTCTTGGCTTAGAGGTCATTTTCGTATGTTGTCTATCTACCTGAGCGACAATCATAACTACACCATCAGAAGCTAATTTTTGACGGTCAAGTACAACATCATCATCAATCTTGTGATTATTTTGGTTGTCTATGTAGGTTTTACCAGTACGCACAGATTTGACTTTTCTCATATATTTTGGAGCTACTTCTATGGTATCGCCATCATTCATGATATGAATATTTCTTTCTGGAACTCCACACATCATACCAGTCTCTTTATGTGCCATTACATGATTATATTCCCCATGGATAGGCAAAAAGAATTTAGGATTAGTCAAACGAAGCATAAGTTTTTGCTCTGCTATAGATGCGTGGCCAGAAGCATGGATATCTTTGTCTCTTGCTATAGTAGCACCTGCTCGTTGTAGGTGATTTAACATACCAGAGATACTTCCCTCATTTCCAGGAATAGCACGAGAAGAAAGCACAATGAGATCTGTTGGTTTAATCTTAATGTGTCTGTGCTCGCCAATACTCATTCTAAAAAGCGCAGAACTTGGTTCCCCTTGAGAACCTGTTGTTATGATAAGCACTTCATGATCACTCATATGGGCAACCTGTTCTGGTTCAATAAAGATATTTTTATTGAGTTTTACATAATCATACTGCATAGCAATCTCAATATTACGCTCCATTGAACGCCCTATCACACATACTTTACGACCATATTTTACACCGTATTGGATAGCTTGTTGTACACGATGGACATTTGAGCTAAAGGTTGAAAGGATGACACGACCAGTTGCTTTACTAAAAATTCTATCAAATGCTGGTGCGACACTAAGCTCTGATGGAGTTGGCAGTGGGTTATATGAGTTTGTAGAGTCACTCAAAAGGCAAAGTACACCTTTGTCTCCATAGTAAGCTAATCTATGTATATCTGCTGTATATCCATCCACTGGAGTATGATCGATTTTAAAATCACCAGTATGGATAATGGTCCCTGCATCAGTCGTAATAGCAAGTGAAGATGAATCTAAGATAGAGTGAGTCATGTGCATCCACTCGATTTTAAAATCTTCACCTATCTCATAGATCTCTCTCTTTACGATTGGGTTAAAGTATTTTCTAAACTCTTTAATGTGATGCTCATCAAACTTATTACCAATCATTGCGAGTGGTAATGGTGAAGCATAAATTGGGAATTGCATCTCTTTGTAAAGATACGGCATTGCACCAATGTGATCTTCATGAGCATGTGTAATAATGACTGCTTTAATCTTGTCTTTTATCTCACGAATATAAGTAAAATCTGGGACTAAGATATCGACACCATGCATATCTTCGTCTGGAAAGCTCATTCCAACATCGATTAAAATTGCTTCATTTTCTGTTTCAAATACAGTGATATTTCCACCAATCTCACCAAGTCCACCAAGTGGAGTGATACGAATTTTTGCTTTTGAATTGAGATCAAGTTTAAAATGTGGGTTCAGTCTTTGCTTGTGTGCTTCTTGATTAAGAGTTACATATTTTTTAAGATTTTCATCCACAGGAGTGCTTTGACGACGACGCCCTCTTCCTCCACTTTTGTTTCGGTTTTGGTTATTGTTTGGCTTTGAGGCACTATTATTTCTTGGTTTGTTTTGATTATTACGATTTTGGTTATTGCTTCTTGGTTTGCTTGGAGTACGGTTGCCATCTTTTGGCACCTCTTTTACATTACCATCTACTTCTGGCTTCACGCTTGGTTGTGCGTTACTTTTATTGTCTTGCATTGTGTATACACCTTATATTATTTTTTTATATAGGTGGTGATAGTCTGAGGTAGAAACTTGGTGAGGACGAATCGTCAATGTAAAATTTAATTCTTCAAAAATATGAAGAAGTTCAGTTTTGTCATACTTTGAAGATAAATTCTTAAGCAAAGTTTTTCGAGGTTGTGTAAATGCAATTCTAAGCATATCCTCGAACTCTTTGTCTCTTCTATTTTTATCTTTTTGTATTAAGAAAACTGCAGAGTTAATCTTTGGCGGTGGTTCAAAAGCAGTTGGGGGAACTTTCACTATAATGCGTGCTGTTCCTACACTTTGGGTTATAATACCCAAAGAACCAAATACTTTCTCCCCTGCTGACGCACAAAACTTTTCTGCAACTTCTAACTGAGTCATCACAAGTATGTTTTTACACATTGGATCAGCGAGTGCTTTTAAAATGATGTTTGTAGCTATATAATATGGTAGGTTTGCCACCAAATCATAACTTTCTTTTATCAAACATTCATCTGAGCTAGTCTGCCAAACATTGAGCACATCCCCGCAATGAAGCTGGAATTGTTTGGTGTTGATCTCGTCTTTAAACTTATCTTGCAATATTTTACATAATTCGGTATCGACCTCAAAAGCTTCTACACTTTTGACATCTACTAAATATTTAGTTAAATCACCTAAACCAGGTCCAATTTCTACAACTTTGTTGTTGTTATTGGGCATCGATTGGATGATCCTATGCAATACACTTACATCTTTTAAGAAATTTTGTCCAAATCTCTTTTTAGCTATCACTGCATTACTGTTCATAAAAAGGAGTCTATCACATTTTTACTAATAAGTAGATAAATTTAAAATCCAATTTTAAATTTATCTACTAAAGTTTATGTTATAATCAATCATTATAAGTGCCTCTCCAGAGAAGAAGCACTTAATTGAGAATAATGAAAGCTTTTTCATAAAGAAAGTTGCATAAGGAGATAAAATAAAAAAAATTATCATAATGGGGTTCTTAGGTTTATCAGTTTTTGTCAGTAATGCCATAGCATTACCAGCATTTTCGAGACAAATGGGTGTATCTTGTAGTGCCTGTCATTCACAGAGTGGTTACCCTGCTCTCAATCGTTTTGGTCGTTCATTTAAAGCAAGTGGCTATACAATGGTAGGAACACAAGCAACTATTAAAGATAGTGAGAAAGATAAGTTCATGTCTTTAACAGGCATGCTAAATATGTCATTGATGGCAAATTTTGGTATTACAAAATCAAGCTCATCATCAGCAGTACTTAACATTCCTAATGAAGCTTCTGTATTTGTTGGTGGGCGTATAGCAAATGGAGTAGGTACTTTTACAGAGATGGGTTATGATGCACAAACGAGTACATTTGGACTCGCAAATATGCGTCTACCTTTTATCTACAATGTTTCAGACTACACTATCGGCGTTGTGCCATATTTAACAGATGGCGATGGTCCCTCTTCTGTTACAAATTTACTTAATGCAGGGAGCGTTGTGACTTCTCTTGGAGATATGTTCGCATCTCAAAATTATGTACAAAATGGAGATCTACCAGCAGAAGGAATTTCGCTCTATGTATACAATGACTTATGGAATGCAGCTTACTCTGTATGGGTACCAACAAATGGAAGTGTTAGTCAAGTAAAACCTGCAAACTTTGCAAGTCTAGCGCTTACTCCTCAAGTTGGAAGTTGGGACATAGACTTTGGGGCAGAGATGTGGTGGGGAACTTCACAGATACTAGGTTCAGCAAAGAATGCATCTGTTTTGAAACAAAGTACAAATTCTTACGCTTTAAAAATTCAAGCTCGTGGTCTTGTAGGAACTGTTCCTCTTAGCATTTTTGCTGACTATGCAAATGCAAAACATAATAAAAACTCACTCTATGCAGTAACATTTAAAGATAAAAATTCAGCGACACTTTCAAGTGAAGTAGCTGTGATACCAAGAGTATTTATGCTCTCAGCAGGCTATAAGATAGCAAATAACGGTAAGGTGGCTAACTCTTCTGATGATGCAACTTTGATTGGTGCAAGATATTTTTATAGAGAAAATGTCCAATTTAGATTTGGTTATATGTATCTGCTCGATAAAGATAGCAATAAACACAATCTTATGCTTGCTTTAGATTTAGCACTCTAATACTTTCACCTCTTTTAAGAGTGTGAAAGAAAACACTTCCCCCTCCAACTTAATGCCCTCTTAAGTGCTTCTAAAAGCTTCTCTTCTATTTGAATTCTTAATTTTTAATTGTATAATTTGAGTTAAAGGATATTTTTGCCATTTATAAAAAGAAAATTTTTTGTTCAAGAAAAACAACGCGCATTTATGTTCCTCATTCATGAATTGGGTTATACACAAAAAGAAGCACAAAGACTCATAGCTCACGGTAGGCTCTTTATAGGTGGAGAGCCTATGGTTACCCCTACTCTTGAGATAGAAGGTGAGTTTGAGTTTATTCAGTATGAGCCAAGCACGAGAGAACTTCAAGCTGATGTCGTGGAAAAACATTTTGTAATTTTCAATAAACCTAGTGGAGTACTTATACATCCTCAAAATAGAGATACGGAGTACTCCCTTGTAGATGAACTCAAATATCAGTTTGGTTTACAAGCCAACATCGCTCATCGCATCGATCAAGAAACAAGTGGACTGGTTTTATGTGCTAGAGATAAACAAAGTGAAAAAGATCTTAAGATGCTCTTTGAGAGTCGAAACATTCAAAAAAAATATTTGGCATTGGTACATGGTGAGCTCAAAGAAGAGCTTATCATTAAGGAGCCACTACTTAGAAAGGAAGATGATAGTGCTATTGTGCGGATGGTGGTTAAAGTGCATCCAGATGGTAAAGCATCTAAAACAACAATATCTCCTTTGAAATACTTCGCAGAGAAAGATATGACTTTAGTTGAGTGTCAACCGTTTACAGGAAGACAGCATCAGATTCGTGTCCATTTGTTTCATGTGAAACATCCAATTGTTGGTGACCCCATTTATGGACAAAGCGAAGAAGATGTTTTGAGATTTTTAGATAAAACGATAACAAATGAGCAAAGGCTTAAAAAAAGTGGGGCAACAAGATTACTTCTCCATGCTAATGAGTTAAAGTTCATCCTTTATGGAGTAGAGCATCATATAAAATCGCAAGAAAACTTTGCTAAAACATGTTTAAAATATCTAAAACCCCAACAATAAGGGCTTTGAAGTGAATAACTTTTTTTGTTATTATAAAAAGTTGATTTTTTGATTTATACTATAAATATATGATTTGCTTCAAGAGCCCTGTTTATAGGGATTTAAGCAATGATAAAGTTCTTGAAATTAAGAGAAAATTTATATAAAATAATTCTTAATTTTAAGAGAAATTTTCTAATTTATCTCTTCTAATAAACCATTCTATTCACAACTTACAACAATGTGTGAATAGTACACACTTTAGATAAATTAATGAATTTTTTAATTGCGTTAGATTAATTTAAGAGATTAAAATTTTGATTGGGGGATTATTTTTTATTAAGGATAAGAGGGTATGATTGCGTTTATAGACGACCTCCCTGGTGTGTTGGTCGTTTTGCTACTTTAAATTCGTATGAGTTCGTATTTTCGCAGAAAATATAATACCCGTAGAATTACAGTAAATGAATTTAAAGTATATACAAATAATGAAGAGAAGCGGATTTTCATTTATGAAAATACAGCCTGATGAACAACTTAAAATTTCTTTTTAAACGCCGTTATACCTCTTAATGATTTTCTTAACACGATTCTTCAGATTTCTTAACGCTTGAACACTTGTTTCTCCATCTGCAGTAAGATTCTCAAATCCTTCTTCAAATTGTGCTTTTGCTATCCAACCAATTTTTTTATGATACTTAATACCTACAAAGCGAACATCACCAAAGTGTTCTTCGCATAGATTATAGATTCTTTTTATACGCTGTGTATTTGTTTTCTTTTCAGCCATAATAATATACTTCCTTTTTGTTTTTAGTATTTTATCATAATAATGGTTTTTAAGTGCTAGATGCTATAATGCTAAGAAGAAAATCTTGCTTTACAGGGAAATACAAATAACATGAGTCAAAGAAAATATAAAAGAATAGTCTTTAAAGTAGGTTCTGGTGTTTTAACTGAAAAAAATTCTATAGCTAAAGATAGGATGATGAGTCTTGTCTCTATGCTCTCAGAGCTAAAAAAACACTATGAGGTTGTCTTGGTGACTTCTGGAGCTGTTGCAGCTGGTTATACCGCTTTAAAGCTTGATAGAAAGATAAAGATCTCTAAAAAAGTTTTGGCATCTGTCGGACAGCCTATTCTAATGAGTAGTTATAAGTCAAAGTTTGAGCTTTACGGTATTGATACCTCGCAAATACTTTTAACGGAGGATGATTTTGATTCAAGAAGGCGTACAGAGATATTTCGCCGTATAATCAATACAACACTCGATAATGGTATCTTACCCATAGTTAACGAAAATGATATCTCAACAACATCGGAACAGGTCTTTGGAGATAACGACCAGCTTTCAGCACATGTCACACACCATACAAATGCAGATATATTGGTAATACTTAGTGATATAGATGGTTATTATGATTCAAATCCATCAACCAACAAAGATGCTAAGATGTATTCTAAAATAGATGAGATATCTAAAAATGCACTAGATGAAGAGCATACTCCATCACATGAATTTGCTACTGGTGGCATCGTAACAAAACTCAAAGCAGCAAAGTTTTTATTGCAACGCAACAGAGAGATGTTTTTGTGCAGTGGATATGACTTGACTTCAGCAAAAGAGCTTTTACTTGGAGATGGAAAATACTCTAAAGGGACTTTGTTTACTAAAAGAGTGTCATCCTGAATTTACTAATCTTTTTGATCATCATCACTTGTAGCAACTTTTATAAAACCTATTATTCCTACTGCAAAAACAGCAAGTAAAAAAATCAATTGAAATATTTCAACGAAACTCATTTTTTATTTTCCTTTTCTTTAAGTTGACCACAGGCGGCACTGATGTCCATCCCTTTAGAATCTCGTATAGTACAAAGCAAGCCATGGTTTACTAGATACTCTTGGAAATTTACCATATCTTTGAGCTGAGGTCTCTCGTAAGGTGTATCTGGATACGGGTTAAAATAGATAAGATTTACTTTGGCTTTGATACCGTGCAATAGTTTTACAAGCTTTTTCGCTGAACCCAAATCATCATTTTTATCTTTGATAACAAGATACTCAAACATAACACGCTTTCTAGTGTCTATGGGGAAGCGTTTTACAGCCTCTATGATAGAGTTGATGTTATGTGCCTTGTTCATAGGTATGAGTTCCGTTCTCAGTTCATCATCTACTGCGTGGAGTGAGATAGCGATGTGAACACCAAGATCCATCTGTCCGAGTTGGTCTATCTTGTTGCTCAGACCCGAGGTGGAGACAGTTTGGCGTTTACCACTGATGCACAGACCCTCATCCTCTTTAAATATCTCTATAGCTTTTGCAAGATTGTCTAAGTTGTCGAGTGGTTCACCCATACCCATATAGACTATATTTATCATACGGTTATGTTTGTGGTTATTGTCTCTTTTGAGATTGACCACCTGTGCGACTATCTCACCAGCAGTAAGATCTCTTGTAAAGCCACCTTTAGCAGTCAAACAAAATGAACACCCTACTTTACATCCAACTTGTGTTGAGACACAGATGGTGTATCTCGCTTCTTGGGTGACTTCACCTTGTGCATCTCTTTTCTCATCTTTCATTTTTAGCCAAACAGCTTCCACAGTTTTGCCATCTTGAAGTTCAAAAAGATACTTTATCGTTCCATCAGTGGACACCTCTTTTTTGATGATTTGCATTGGATTGACTATGTACTTTTGTGAAAGTTCCTCTTTAAGAGAATTTGGGATATTTTTCATATCTTCAAAGCTTTGTGCATAGTTATGATAGATCCAACCAAAAATTTGTTTGACACGAAATTTTGGTTGGATCAGTTCTGTAAGTTCTTTTTGTGTGTAGTCTAGGAGTGATTTTTTCATGATGTTGTAAGCTCTTTAATACGATTTTTTATATGGATTGTTAGTAGCTCTTTTGCTTTAGCGTGATTCTTTATAAAGTCAGCATGTGCGTTAGCGTTAGTGTAGTTTGTTATACAGAAAACTCCACCAGCAGGGATATTAAACTCTTGTGCTATCTTTAAAACAGCATAAAACTCCATATTCTCAATCCCTACTCCAAATGGTAAAAATTTTGCTGAGAGTTCTTGGTTAGTTGAGATGTAGTTAGAGGAGTTGACAACGATGTCTTCGCTACCCTCAGTATTTGTTGAGACTACATTATCGAGTGGGGTATAAGCATCGTTGCTTAAAAATGCGAGTTCAATATTGGCTGCAGTTTTTGACTCGATGATCTCAAATATCTTAGCATCTCCATAGCTCCCTGCACTCCCAACAAAGAGTAAAAACTCTGGTTTATCAAAGAGACAAAGTCTTGTTAGGTTCATAGCAGTCTCTATGAGACCAACGCCCATAGGCTCGGCAAAATTAAATGTTTCGCTATTTCCAGCACAAATTATCATCTCTTAGAGTCTCACTGGGATGTTGTTGTCATGGAGATAATGTTTTAGATCCATAATATCTATCTCTCTATAGTGAAAGATACTTGCGGCGAGTGCTGCATCAGCACCAGCATCAAAAGCATCTTTGATGTGTTCCATCGTTCCAGCACCGCCACTTGCTATGACAGGGACATCGACAGCTTTTGATATCTGACTTGTGATATCGAGTTCAAAGCCAGCTTTTGTACCATCTGCATCCATCGAAGTAAGGAGTATCTCACCACTGCCACGCTCCACCACCTCTTTCGCCCATTCTAGTGCATCTATGCCAGTATCGACGCGTCCACCATTGAGATAGACATTATAACTATTGCCTATTTTTTTTACATCTATCGCTGTGACAATACATTGACTTCCAAAGCGTTTCGCCCCTTCATCTATAAGTTCTGGGCGTTTGATAGCAGCGGAGTTGACACTTACCTTATCGCATCCAACATTGAGAAGTTTGTAGATATCCTCAAGTTTACGGATACCACCACCTACTGTCAGAGGTATAAATATCTCTTTTGCAACTTGAGCGACAATATCTACTATAGTATCACGATTGTCACTTGAAGCGGTAATGTCTAAAAATGTAAGTTCATCAGCACCCTCTTCATTGTAGCGACTTGCAACCTCTACTGGATCTCCTGCATCTTTGAGTCCTACAAAGTTGACACCTTTTACAACGCGTCCATCTTTGACATCAAGACAAGGGATGATTCTTTTTGCGAAATAGTTCATATGTTTACCTACTGTATATATAGATACAATTATACTGTTTTTTACTTTAGGGTCTGTTTTCTTTTTGGCGTTAAATGTTTCACATGAAACATTTTGCTTTTATTGTGTAAACTGCAAACTATTCGCTCATGAAACATTTTGCTTGTAAAACATTT
Source organism: Sulfurimonas sp. (assembly GCA_027013295.1). Taxonomy (GTDB): domain Bacteria; phylum Campylobacterota; class Campylobacteria; order Campylobacterales; family Sulfurimonadaceae; genus Sulfurimonas. The sequence continues at coordinate 76,211 of JALUXP010000023.1, read as the reverse complement.
GAGATAAGTGAATAGATGAATATAGGCTATATAAAAGTTTCAGAAATCTCTTGTAAAATAGAGATTTTTTTAAGGTAGGGTTCTTTGCACTCTAGTAAAAACTTGATTTTTTCCTCATTAATTTGCAAATAATTAGCTTGAGATTTTTTAAGTATTTTAAAGAGGTAGTTTCTATGTATGGATAAGAACTCTTCTACTTTTAAAAAGGAGAAGTTCTCTTTGAGTTTTTCTAAGATTTCATCTTCTCGTGGTTTTTGTATAGTAAATTGACTTGGATTTTTTGCATGCAACTCTTCAGATTGTTTTATCTGTTCCTCAAAGTGAAGCATACAAGAAAGCACTTTTTGTTGATTACTATAAGAAAGAGTTGCGTTAAAGTAGGCGTTTTCTCTTTTAAGATGAGAAATATCTGCCAGTATACAAATGTGAAAATCTTCTAAAATGCTTTCATAAGTTTGTGAGGCAAACCTTCTTATATTTGAAAATTCTAGATCAGAACCTATTGCTCTACTTTTTTTTATGAGTAGGTAATGTGCCTTCCATTGCGAGACTTGTGTATGCGTTTGTTCATAAATATTCTCAAGGGAATTACTGATTTTAGATTCTATAAGTGTAAGATTTTTCATAGAGCGTTTTATCATTTTTGCTATTTTTTCATCATCATAAAATAAGTTTTTTAAGACAGCATCTGTATCAATAAAAAAACTTTCAAACTCTATCTTTTGTATTTTTTCTTGTTTCAAAAAAGCACTCTGAGATGTTTGATATTTTTTTATTTTTTGTATTGTTATATTGGTATAGATTTGCGAAGCAATTTCTTGAAGAATTTCCTCAAGACTATTGAAAACATCAAGTAGTTGAGTAGAATAGAGTCTATTTATGTTTTGAAAAGATTTTTCTATAGGCTCTTTTGCGTTTTGCAAAACAAAAATAAGCGAATCATAAACACCTAGCATCGTTTCATACTCTGTATATAAAATATTGCAGATATTCGTTAAATCATTTTTGATAGCATTTTCCTTAGCTACTGTAGCATTCGGTTGCATTATATTGTTAATAAAGTCTAAAACCTCTTGGATATTGGACTCTTTTATAAGTGCTTTGTTCTTTGTAATATCTTTACTCTGTATAGACTTTATTTCCTCTTTAAATGCTCCAAAGTTTTTTTCAAAAAAGTTGAGGCTTTGTGCATTAAAATTTTCTTTAAGATTTAAAGTGAAATCTTTAATAACTTTGTCTAAGGAATTTTCAATAAGAATATGTTTTTCCAAAGCTCTTGCATCAAGTGCCATTTTTGCAGAGATGGCACTTACTTGAGAGAAATACTTTGAAAACTTCTCTTGTATGTACTCTTTTGTGGTCTCCACCTGCTCTGGAGTAAATTTATCTTTTTGGTTTAAGACACAGAGTGATTTTGTTTGAAAAGAGGGCATGTATTCATCTAATATCTCTTGTTCACTGAGTTTACCAGCATTGTCTATCATACTTAACCAAATAATACCACCTACATCTTTAAGGACATTTTTTGTTGTTTGTGTATCACTTTGAGACTGAGAATTAAGCCCTGGCGTATCTACAAATGATATATCTTTTAAAATTTCTAAAGGAGCATAAATTGTAAGATATTTTATGTCATCAATATAAGAAACTCTTTGGTCTGTAAACTGCGAAATACTCTCAATAGGATAGAACTCTTGTCCCCCTGAGTTATAAGTGATTTTGAGTTTATATTCTGCACCATAGTTTATAAAGTTTACCTTTGATGTAACAGGAGTAATCCCTATGGGAAGTATATCTTTGGAGAGTAGGGCATTTAAAAAAGTAGACTTTCCTGAGGAAAATTGTCCAACAATAGCCACTTCCATAGGGTACATACAACGGCGAATTTGTTTATCTAAAACTTGTTTGAGCTCTAAAGAGGGCAAAAATCTTTCATTGAGGAGTTTGTCTTTTATCTTATGAACATCACCTAAAAAAGAGTTTTCGTAGGTAAGTTCTTTTTTACTATAAGCCTCTTTGTATTCTTGAATGAAGTTTAGAAATATATTTGCAAATGAACTCATGAAATTTCACTTTGAATGTTATTCTTTAAAGTATCAAGTTTTTTGATTTTTGCATGAATTTCAAGAGAACTCTCAAGGGATGTGTCCTCAGCTAGGTATCTCTTAAGGCTTTCCTGCTCATGGAGAAGTTTCTGTTGTATTGTTTGAATAGGTAAAGCAAGTTGCATAAAATAGAACTGAATTAATTCTGAAGCAAGATTATTTGCTCTTTGTTGTGTGTTCTCTTGTAAAGTTTTATTCGTAGTTTGTATGGAGTTATCTACCGATGCATCAAAACTTTCTATCTTTTTAAGTTTAACATCTTTAAGGAGTTCCACAATAGGATGAACGATATACTCATTATTTGAGAGTAAAAAACCAGTTTTAAACTCTTTGAGAAAAAGAGTGTCAATATCATACACCTCTATATCTTCATCAAAACTAGAAGCAAAATCTTGATATTTTAAAAGATACTGTTCTGAAATAGCATGAATTTTTTTAATGAGTTTGTATCTATAGTCTCGAACAATATCAATAATGCCATCTTTTACTGCTGTTTGGATTATAGCCTCTATTCTTGATGCCTTTGGAGAGGTATTGTTCTGTTGAAGAGAATATCTGACATCAGAAACAACTCTTTGTTTTATTCGCGTTTTAAGTTCAAGAAATTCTACTTGTAAAAAGTTGTTTGAGCTTTGAAGCTCTCTTTGGAGACTCTGTTTATATGCAAGTATATCTTCATAAATAAGTGCAATATATTGCATGTCTTTCTCTTTTTTGATCTCTAAAGCATCAAGTTCTTTTTGTAACTCTTGTTTTGATTTTGTAGAGAGTTGTAGTTCATAAACAAGGGCATTCTTTTGTTTGTTTATAGTCTGTAAAACCTGTGTTTGAGCAGATTTAATGATAAGTTCACTTTTAATGCTAGAAGCACCAAAAAGATTTTCTTTGAGGTACTCTTCGATTTGAAGAATTCCCGTATCTTCAAGTGAAAAACCATCTCTTAGTGCTTCTTCTTCTCGTCCCGTTCTATGCAATAAAGCCATCAAAGCAGAGATGGGTATAAACTCTATGGTTTGTAAAATATAGTCAAGTTTAGCATCTTTATTTTGTTTATATAGCTCTTGTTTGATGGACTCTTTTGTATATGTTATAACCTGCTGGAGTTCCTCTTTTGAAACAGTATCCGCTCTAGTAATGACTACTAAAAGTTTTGTAACATTTTGGTAGAGAAGGGCGTCTATAATGAAAACGACATCTTTAATAGTCGCACTTTGTGAGACATTCATTAAGTGAAGCATCATGTCACAGTTATTAATATACTCTTTTGTTATCTCTTCTCTTTGAGTAACAGGGTCATCAAGACCAGGAGTATCGACTATTTCAATGCCATCTTGTAAAAAATCAAGAGGTGTGCTAAGTTCTACATACTTTATGAGATTACAGATTTTTTTGGGAGACTTTGCAGATGTAAATACAGAGAGTTCTTGTACGGCTACTTTTTGTACTTTAGATTTTTCTAGTATCAGAGAGTGAAGTTCATCTCCAAATAGATCTTGAGTCTCTTGTATAAACTCGTGCATTGCTTGTGTCTCTTGGGCAGCCTCTAAAAGTTTTTGCCACTCCATAGTATTCCAGTAGAAAATACGGGCTTCCTCTTTTTGAGCATACTTAATGACACTTAAATTAGCAGTTTCAGGAACAACAGAACTACCAAGCAACTTTTTTTTCAAAAGAGCATTAAGCATAGTGGACTTTCCAGCATTGATAACTCCTGTAATACCAATGGAAAACTTTTGATTATGCAAGTAATCAAATGTTCTTTGAAGTTCTTGTAAAAGTTCCTTATCTTGCATCTGTATTTGCAGGGTTTTTATATGTTGTAGAAGTTTTTCTTTCTCTTTTTGAAATACAAACTCATTTTGTGGCTCTTGTTTGTACTTTAAAACACTATTCTCAGCATATGCAAATAAAGAATTGATTTTTTTATAATTATCATAACTAAGAATCTCTTCTTCCTTTAACTTTGCAAAATACTTTTGTAGTAATGCACTGTTTTTTTGAGAATTATTGCTTTGAAAAAACTGTATTATTTTATACTGTAAAAGATAGAGGGCTTGCATGTTTTTTGGTTTTGTTTGTTTAAGCAAAGGGAAAAGAGAGAGAAAAGATTGCAAAGAGATGTATTTGTCAAACTCTTTTCTTGTGGTAATGAGTACAAGAGAGAAGAGACTTAAAGTCTCTTCATGAAAAGTAATGCTTAAGTGTTGAGAACTATTTTGTTCTTCAAAAGAGATGCCATGATACAACAAAAAGTAGTCATTTGCTAAACTCATTTTCTCTCATTTTTCACAGTTATTTTACAGATACAAGTTTTCTTCTCATATAAGCAATCTTGTTTTGAAGTGGTAAATTTTTAGGGCAATGATCTTCACATGCTAGAAGAGACATACAACCAAAGATGCCATCATCATCCCCAACAAGGTCATAAAAATCCTCGTCTGTTCGTTTATCTCTAGGATCCATTTGAAACCTTGCGACTCTATTAAGTCCAACAGCACCTACAAAGTTTGGTCTCATAAGTGCTGTCCCACATGAAGCAACACAAATACCACACTCTATACAACGGTCAAGTTCAAAAATTTCTTCAGCAATTTTTGGTTCCATTTTTTCTTCAATTTTGGTAATATCTATCTCTTTTTCATTATCTACTATCCAAGATTCTACTCTATTGGACATATTGTCCATCCACTTTCCTGTGTTTACAGATAAGTCTTTTATAAGCTCAAATGCAGGCATAGGCATAAGTTGAAGTTTTCCATCAGGATAGTTAGCAATGAGAGTTCTACAAGCTAGGGTTGGCTTTCCGTTAACAACCATAGCACAAGAACCACAGATACCTGCACGGCAAACAAAATCAAAGGCTAAGTCTGGATCCATCTCTTGACGAATTTTACTGAGTGCTATAAACAGAGTCATACCAGGAGTCTCTTGAAGAGTATATTCAACAAACTTAGGATGAGATTCTTTGTCTCTTGGGTTAAATTTTAGTACTGATATTGTTATATCTTTTTGCTGACTCATACTTATTCTCCTACTCTTTCATTTTTTTCTCTATAGTTCATGGGGAGATCAAACTGCATAAGTGCATCTTGTATCTCATGTCTGTCTTTACCTTCATCGTCCATTTTTTCTTTTATATCATCAACTTCTTCTTGTCTTTGTGCAGAGAGTTCATTTTCTATAATCATACCTTTTGCACCATACCCTCTAAATGCAGGAGGCATTTCCATGTTCATAATGTCTAACTCTTCATAGGTAATAGTTGGTAAACTATCCTCTTCATTTGCCCAATGCGTAAGTGTGCGTTTGAGCCAATTTTTATCATCGCGTTTGAGAAAATCTTCTCTATAATGTGCTCCCCTTGATTCTGTTCTTTGCTCTGCACCTTTAGCTATACAAAGTGCAAGTTTAAGCATTTTTGGCACACGATAAGCCTCTTCTAGCTCTGGATTTCCAGCTCTTGATTTTGATTTTACAGTAATGTTGTTTGTCTTTTTAAGAAGCTCTTGTAACTCATCTACTGCTTGTGAAAGGTTTTCACCATCTCTAAAAATACCCACTTTTTGATCCATTAAGTTTTGCATTGTATTTTTAATAGCAAAAATATCTTCTTTACCATCAAGTGCAAGTAGTTTGTCGATTTTGTCACTCTCTTTATTGAGGCATGCCTCTATGGTTTGTGTTTTAATATCTAGATCATTTTCCAAACAGTAATCAGCAAAATAATTACCAATAATCATACCAGCAACAACAGTTTCTGAAACAGAGTTTCCTCCGAGTCTATTGAAACCATGCATATCCCAGCACGCGGCTTCTCCACAAGCAAAAAGACCATGAAGTTTTTGTGATTCGCCTGTTTTTTTTGTTCGTATACCACCCATAGAGTAGTGTTGCATCGGAAGAACAGGTACCCAACCTTTTGGACCTTCATCAGCAGGGTCAATACCATTAAATACTTTACATATTTCTTGCACATCACGAAGGTTTTTCTCTATATGTTCACGACCTAAAATAGAAATATCTAACCAAATATGATCACCATAAGCAGAAGGAACACCCTTACCATTTCTAATATGCTCAATCATTCTTCTACTGACAACATCACGAGAAGCAAGCTCTTTTTTTTCTGGTTCATAATCTGGCATAAACCTATGTCCGTCTACATCTCGTAAAATACCACCATCACCACGACATCCTTCTGTTAAAAGGATTCCAGAGGGTACTATGGGAGTTGGATGAAATTGTACAGCTTCCATGTTTCCTAATGTTGCCACTCCAGTCTCAAGTGCTATTGCTGCTCCCATCCCCTCACAAATAACAGCATTTGTAGTCTGCTTATATATACGGCCGTAGCCACCTGTTGCAACGCAAGTGCCTTTGGCAATATAGGCTTCAAGTTCTCCTGTAATAAGGTCTCGTACAATCGCTCCGTAACATCTCTGATTTTCATGTATAAGACTTATAGCCTCTTTTCTGTCACGAATATCTACTTTATGTTTAAGTGCTTCATTAGCTACACTAAAAAGCATCGTATGCCCTGTAGCATCAGATGTATAGCAGGTTCTCCATTTTTTTGTACCGCCAAAGTCTCGTGACATAATAAGACCATGTCTCTCTTTGTCCTCGACAATAGTTGTCCTTTTGGCATTGATAACAGCTTCTCTCGAACCTTCTTGAACTCTTGTCCATGGAACACCCCAAGCGGAAAGTTCACGAATTGCTTTTGGTGCAGTATGCACAAACATTCGAGCAACCTCTTGATCACAACCCCAGTCACTTCCCTTAACTGTGTCTGAGAAGTGTATGTCTTCGTTATCTCCCTTAGACATTTTTGAGTTTGCTAAAGAAGCCTGCATGCCACCTTGAGCAGCTGCACTATGAGAACGCTTTACCGGCACTAAAGATAAAACAATAGTATTTAAACCTTTTTTCTGAGTAGCTACACTTGCACGAAGTCCAGCTAATCCACCACCAATTATGAGTGCATCGCAGTATGTGATTTTCATTATATTGCTCCTTGCGTAAGAGAAGTGGGTATATACTTTTCTCCTACATGATCTACATGCTCTATGCCGATTTTAATATACGCTACAAGAGAAGCAAAACCGAGAATTAAAAAAAATACTGTTAATATCCACTTAAGTCGTTTGAGCCGTACCCTAGTTGAACGAGGATTTTTACCATCAAACCAACCCCATTTTACACTCAATCTATACAAACCAATAGTACCATGAAATTCGACAGCTAAAAGAAGTAAAATATATAAAGGCCACATCCATTCACTCCAGACTCTATCAGCAGAAGAGTATGGACCAATATCTGAAGAGTTAGTCATCATGATGTATAAATGTACTGAGCCTAAGAATAACATCACAAAACCCGTAAAAGCTTGTGTAAGCCAAAGGTTTGTGTCACCATGTCTTAGACTCTTTGCGTGGGCTCTTAAGACTTGGTACTGTTTAAAGTTTGCAGGCATTTTTCTAATGCCCATTGTCGCATGAACAACAAAAATGATAAAAATGATAAAAGCAAAAATACTAACAAGAAGTGGACTCCCACCGTCTATGATAAAGTTGCCTTCAAGAGTTTTTGTAACTGAGTACATAAAATCGTTTGAAATGAGGATAGAGGAGACAAGCAACATATGCCCCCACATAAAGAGTGCTAAAAAACCACCCGTAAAACTTTGAATATAATCCAGTTTTGCTGGTACTCTACTCTTTCCTCCGCTAGCTGTTATGCCCAAGTATCCTTCAGTAAGTTCGCTCATAATACTCCTTCTAATTTCTTTTAATGTCATATTTAGCAACTTGTAGGTAGCTATTTTTAGTCTCAAACAAGCATGTAGGTAGTATAGCCAAACAAGAGTAAATGAATTAAACTTTTTTATGCAAAAAAAAATACTCTACTTGCTAACAACCCCGCTTTAAGTGCCTGACCCTTTAAATACACTTTTAATCTCTTCAATATCCATATCTTTGAGCCAACTCTCACCAATATTGACACTTAAATCTGAGAGCTCTTTTTTTGCTTGTATCATTTTATCTATTTTTTCCTCAAAACTATTTTTTGTGATAAATCTATGCACTGTTACTTTTTTTGTTTGTCCTATTCTAAAGGCTCTGTCTGTTGCTTGATTTTCTACTGCAGGATTAAACCACAGATCATAATGGATGACATGATTTGCAGCGGTTAGGTTAAGTCCAGTACCTCCAGCTTTTAAAGAGAGGATAAAGATTTTATATCTGTTGTCAGTTTGAAATTTTTCTACAGTCTCTTCTCTTTGCTTTTTGCTCATATCGCCTTTAAGATAAAGTGGCTCTGTATAGAGTTCTTCTTGGATAAGTTTCACTAAAATATTTCCCATCTCTACATATTGTGTAAAAATTAAAACTTTTTCATCTTTTTGCAATATAGTATCAAGAAGAGTAAGGAGAAGTTCACTTTTTCCTGAAAGCTCTTTTTTAAGAGGACTTTTCTTGTCAAAGTTTCTAGGATGATTACAGATTTGTTTGAGCGAAATAATGAGCTTAAAGATAAGCCCTTTAGCATCACCCTCATCTAATCGCTTCATACTCTCACTAACAACACTCTCATAAAGACTTGCCTGTTCTTTAGTCATAGTCGCATATTCATCGATGACAATTTTATCTGGAAGGTCATTGATGATGCTCTTGTCGGTTTTAAGTCGGCGTAACATAAAAGGTGCTGTAATCTGTTTGAGTTTTTTTATCTTTTGCCTATCTTTGTTTATCTCTATATCTTGTGCATAGTTTTTAGTGAACTCTTTGAGAGATTTTAAATATTTGGGAAGAGTAAAATCAAAGAGGCTCCAAAGTTCGCTAAGGTTATTTTCCACTGGTGTACCGCTCAAGGCCATTTTATATTTTGCTTTAAAAGATTTGAGTGTTTTTGCAATGGTGGTATCACTATTTTTGATTTTTTGTGCTTCATCTATAATGAGGCAGTCAATGCCCACTTTTTTGAGTACATCACTATCTCTTCTTGCTATGTCATAACTTGTGAGTAAAATATCACTCTCTTGGATTATGCGTTTAGTGCCATAATAAGAGAAGTATGTAAGCGTAGGTGCAAACTTCTCTATCTCTTTCTCCCAGTTACTGAGTAGCGATGTTGGAACGACAACAACAATTCTCTTTTTTATGTAACCATTCTCTTTGAGATAGAGTAGGGTTGTAATAGCTTGAATAGTTTTACCAAGCCCCATATCATCGGCAAGAATTGTCCCAAAGCCATTTAAAAGATTATTGATATTCCACTCAAAACCTCTTTGCTGATATTCTCTTAAGTTGGCTTGGAGTGATTCTGGTAGTGTAACGCTTCTCACACTGAGTATCTGCTCAAAAAAGTTTTCCAAATCTATATCAAACTCAGCTTCACCGCTTAGTTTTGCTTGAAGAATATCAAACTTATTGAGTTTAGTTTTACGATTGATTTGAGCAAAGAGTGCTTTTGCTTCCTCTGCACTTATCACTACAAAGTTATCTTTAAAGGCTATAAGTTCGCCTGCATTTGCTAAAAGCATCTCAAATTCACTCACACTTACAAATGTATCACCAATTGCTATCTGCCAATCGTACTCAAGCATACCATCAAGAGTAAAAAATGATTGCAAGCTTTTTGAGCCGTTGTTTTTGACTTTAAGAGAGAGTTTTGGCTTAAGAAGATTTCTTAACTCTTTTGGCAAGATGACATCTACCCCAAGATTTGAGATAATAGTCGCTGTTCGTAGTAGAAACTCTTCTAAAATCTCTTGTGAGAGCAGAATCTTCTCTTTTTGCAAGAGTAGGGCAACTTGTGAAAGAAAAGCTTGTAAAAAGGAGACAAAACGCAGGATATGCATCTTGTTGTAGTGTTTTATAGCATCTCTTAGTAAATAGTTTGTTTGAGATTTCTGCTCCTCAACTTGAAATGAAAGGGCATATTTATCATTGCTCTCATCCTCTTTTTTGATAAAGAGTTTGTATCTATACTCACTCTGTATTATCTCAAACACTGCAAAATAGTTGTTAATACTTAGAGCAAGATTTTTTTCCTCAAAACTGTTAACCTTATAGCTCTTTGCCCCGAAGAAAGTAGATGAGATAGGGGGTGGATTGTTTTTGAGTTTTTTATGTATAAAGTTAAAATGTGGAACAATATCACTGAGAACTGCTGAGAGTAGCATTTGTGTTTGAGAGAGCTGTGTTAACTCTTTTTTTTCAAATCTAGCCAAAGTTGGAGCTATATTTGAGAGATGTTTGAGTTGCTCTTTTATGATTTCCAATGAGAAGATAGGTTTATAAAATATTTTAAAAAAACCTTTTTCATCATACACAGAGGGGATAAAAGCACTACTTTGCAAAACAATATAAGCCACACGGTAGAGATAAAAAAGATAACGGTACATATCACTACCCTTATCATCTTCAAACGATATGAAAAGGTTAAAAAGCTGTGTTGGAGTGATGGTAATACTATTTTTTGTATCTATCTCTATGTATGGCTGAAACGCCTTGCTAACATCAGCTAAACCCAATAGATTTGATGCAACTTGAAAGTTAGTATTTGTAATATCTTTGAAGAATTCTATAGAGATTTCTGCTTCTTGTAGTATTCTTTGAATAATTGTAATATCTTCATTATGCACAGCAGAGATTACAAGTGGCAACTCTTTTGCTGTTTTTTTATAAAATTCTTCTAACACTTCCCTATAGTCAATAGGTGCAAATTGAGGATTAGATTCTAAAATAGATAGGATAAAATTCTTTTGATTTGGAAGTTGTAAGAGCGTAAAATCTAAATTTGAATCTTTAACTTTTTCAAGAGCATTCTCTTTTGCCTTATACTCTATTTTTATGGGGTAGGGTATCTCTAAATCTTTTTGGATGTTGTAGTGCTTTATAAGATCTAGACCTCGCAGGGCAAAAAGTAGAAATGGATTTTTATCTATCTCATTAACAAGTATAAAGTAGAGTCCAGCAATATGCTTACAAGCATAATCACCATAAAAATCAGGGCATGTACACTGCATATCAAAGCCATGAAAAAGATCAATTTCATTCTTCCTCAAAAAGTCCAACAGTTCGGGTGAAAGTTTTGCATTCATAATCTCTGCTAAAATAAGAGGATTCTCATCAATGTGATCTATGATAAACTGCTTATCACCTTTTACAAATGGGGTAAAGTTAAGTGCTGTCTGGTAAAAAGGTTGATAGTTACCGCTTACTTTTGCAGCAATGCGTTTATCTTGAAGTTTGATATCGTACACTTTTCCTGTATTAGCATAACTTTTCCCACGACTCAGTCTACCTGAATCAGTTTCTCTTTCAATAGCCTTTAAAAAAGCTACTCCCCAGATTGTTGTTCCATATGTTTTTCTTGCCATTTTCTTTTTTCCGTGTAATCTATTTACCCTTCTATTTCTATAAGATATTATTATAACATTTTTTTTACCTAACTTTTTCGTCTAAATCCAAAAATTTTCTGAGTCAAACCTTGCAATTTACAGAACAAACTATAACACTACTGCAAAAACTCCACCTCTTCGGTAGATATAAATGCGTTTTTTTGTTTTTGTTTTTGTTGCTTTTTTAAATTCACCAAGATTTTTAATCTCTTTGTTTTCTACTTGAATTATTATATCGCCTTTTGACACACCAAGTTGCCCAGCTTTTGATGTAGGGTCAACACGACTAACTAACACGCCATTTACATTTGGAGATACTCTAAGTTGCGTTCTTAGTTGTGGAGTGATATTTTGTACTTCCAAACCTGCATAACTAACATTCCCATCAGGACTAACACCGCTCAATTCACCAAGTTTTACATCAAATGTTTTTAACTTTTTATCTCGTAAGACCTTGATAGTTACTTCCGTATTGGGCGCTAATGAGCCTACTTTGTTTTTAAGTCCACTAGCACTTTTTATCTCTATATTATTTAATGCTACTATGAGGTCACCTCTTTTAAGACCAGCTTTCTTCGCAGGCGTATCTTCCTCTACAGCTGTTATAAGTGCACCATAGTTATTATTATAAAAGCTACTCATGCTTTCACTCACATCAGAGATGGCTACACCTAAGTAAGCACGAGTATATTTACCATTTTCTATGAGTTGTTTCGCGACTGTTGTAACCATATTTGAGGGGATAGCAAAACCGATGCCTACATTACCTCCACTTTTTGAAAGGATGGCAGAGTTAATACCTATAAGATCACCTTTAGAGTTTATAAGAGCTCCTCCTGAGTTTCCAGGGTTGATCGAAGCATCTGTTTGTATAAAGTTTTCATATTCTGTTATACCAACGCCAGTTCTTCTTGTTGCAGACACTATACCTTGTGTTGTTGTTTCATGTAATCCAAAAGGATTTCCAAGAGCAAAAACAACATCACCTACTCTTACTTTATCGGAGTTGTAAAAGGTTACTGCATTAAGGTTCTTTGCTTCTATCTTGATAACTGCTAAGTCACTTTTTTTATCTTTACCTATGAGTTTTGCTTTGTATTCTTTTTTATCATTGACTAAGTTGACAACTATCTCATCTGCTCCATCTACTACATGGTTGTTTGTTATGATATAACCATCTTTAGAGATAATAACGCCACTCCCAAGAGCTCTTTGTATTCTTTCTTTTGGGATATTTCGTTGATTTCTAAAAAATTCACGAAAGAAGGGGTTGTTCATCATTGGATTTTGTGCATTTGTGGTGACACTTTTCTTGATAGATATGTTCACCACACTAGTTTTTACTTTGTCCAAGATGTTTGCGTAAGAGAGAATATAGTCTTGCTGTGCTGGAAATTTTCTTGTATCATTTTGAGAGTATTTAAACTTGACAGTGTCTGCCATAAGTGACATTGCCAAAGTTAATGTAAGTATTAATAATGTTTTTTTCATGTTTTTCCTTTAAATAAAATAATTTACTTAAAGAAGTTTATAACGCAAAAGTATATGAAAACCTAATGTTTACCTAACAAATGGTAAACAAGAAGGCTATTTTTTACCAAATGATTCTATGCTTTCTAGCATTCCAAAATTAGGATGTCTCTCTTTACTTAGTACAATCTGAGCTATTCTTTTGTTATCATTGTTCACGATGATTGGGGCTAAGAAGTTAATAGTAGAACTCTCTAACGGATTTTGTATAAGTGTTATGTTATAAACACTTAAGTTAGAGTTATCTTTAATCTCTAGCAAGATTCTTACATCTGTAGGCACATCAAATGAATACTCTCTGAGAATATATGGATTTACTATGGTAAAAGATATATCTTTGTTCTTGGCATCATACATAGTTGAAAACATCTCATCAGTATCTTTGATTTCGACATTCATCATATTCTCAAAACCCAATATTGGACTCTTTATTTCATAACTCATTAACTCTCCTTTAAAATGCACCCTCTTGGTACTTAATATATACACATTCGATAAAGAATGTTGATTTTAGAATACTAAAAGCAAAATTAGTACCATGATGGGAAATTTCCACACCATCGGTCATATCAATGAGGGTAAGCTTAGAATTATCGAGTAGGTTTGCAGCATTAGCATCGGAAAATTCAAGGTCTACACTTATCCAGTCATATCCCCTAGCACTATCTTGTGTTGCTAAAGTGATTATGAAACTAGTAGGAGAGAGAATCTCTAAGTGTCTAAATTCAGAACCCTTAAAGTCATCAAATCTGTTTAAAAAGCTTTTTAAATCATTTGGGTGTAAGGGTTTCATCCTATTGACAACCTACACACTCCATACTTCTGTCTTCAACATCAGAAATCTCTGGAGATTGTGAGCGGAGATAGTAAGTTGACTTAAGCCCAAGTTTCCATGCAAGCATATAGATCTCATTGAGGTATTTTCCGCTAGCTTTATCTAAAGTGATAAAGATGTTGAGCGATTGTCCTTGGTCTATCCATTTTTGACGGATAGCAGCTGCTTTGATGAGTACAGTTTGGTTAAGTTCATAAGCAGGTGTGTAATAAGCCCAAGTCTCAGGAGAGAGTTTTGGAACAACAACAGGGATAAGTCCACTTAAATTTTCTTCAAACCATTTGCGTTTAAATACTGGCTCAATTGCCTGCGTTGTCCCTGTAAGAATAGAGATGGAAGAGGTTGGAGCGACTGCCATAAGATAACCATTTCTCATCCCTTGTTTTTTTACTTTTGAGCGAAGTTCATCCCATTCATAAACAGAAGCAAAGAGTCCACCACGATCAACTAGGTTGATAACCTCTGCGGTTGCGTGATCTTGTGGCATGATACCTTGTGACCATTTTGAACCTTCATAGTCAGCATAACATCCCTTTTCTACTGCAAGATCCGATGATGCACTTACCGTGTTATAACAAACAGCTTCCATCACCTCATCTATCTTGTCAAAGTGTTCTTGACTCCCCCATACTATGCCAGACTCAGCTAACATCTGTGCCTCACCCATAACACCCAGCCCAATAGAGCGAGACTTGAGGTTTGTCCGTTTTACTTTTTCAATAGGGTAGAAGTTTAGGTCTATCACATTGTCCAAGCATCGAACAGCAGTTGGAACGATACGGTCTATATCTTCTTTTGTATTGATGCGTGAAAGATTTACTGATGCGAGATTACACACAGCGGTATCTCCATTTATCTTCTCTTTTTCCACTACATAGATAGGGAGTCCACCTATGGAGTCAAGAGCTGTTACTTTTTTCGCTGGTTTTTCTAAACCACTATCAACTTTGACTATCTCATCCTCTTCATAGGAGATGCTCTCTGCATTTTCAAAGATAAATTTTATCTTATAGCGATTTGGATTTGTATTTTGAAATATCTCGGTACAGAGGTTTGAACTTCTGATGACACCCTTATGGGAATTTGGATTTGCTCTATTTGCATTATCTTTGAAACAAAGGAAAGGTGAACCCGTTTCAAAATAAGAGGTTAAAATCTTTTTCCATAGATCTTTTGCTTTGATACGCTCTTTTATGATAGAGTCATCATTTTCATACTCGACATATCTTGCTGTAAACTCTGCACCATGAAGCTCTGTTAGGTCACGAACATCATAAGGGTCAAAAAGGGTCCAGATAGCATCCTGTTGGACACGCTCCATGAAGATGTCATTAAGCCACATTGCTGGGAAAAGATCGTGGGCACGGCGACGCTCCTCTCCTGAGTTTTTCTTGAGATCTAGGAAGTCATTGATGTCGATATGCCATGGCTCCATATATACAGCGATAGCACCTTTACGAGTTCCTAGTTGATCTACGGCAATAGCAATGTCATTTGTGATTTTGAGAAATGGGACAGTCCCACCAGCTGCATTTTTATGTCCATCTATAAATGAACCCATACTTCTGATACCAGTCCAATCCCAACCGATACCTCCACCAAATTTGCTTAGCATCGCCATCTCTTGGTAAGAGTCAAAGATACCTTCGATGTTATCAGGGGTAGAACCGATGTAGCATGAGGAGAGTTGATGCCTTGTTGTTCTGGCATTAGAGAGTGTAGGTGTCGCTAACATCACTTCAAACTGACTTATCATATGGTAAAACTTGATAGCCCACTCTTCTCTGTTCTTTTCCCGTTGTGCTAGAAACATTGCAATAGCCATAAACATGTGTTGGGGGAGTTCTATAGGGTTGCCATCACTATCTTTTATGAGATATCTATCGTAAAGAGTTTTTACACCAAGATAGTTAAACTGAAAATCTCTATCAGGCACTAACTCTTTTTCAAGTCTTTCAAGGTCATACATCTCTTTTAAGCCTAAAAGGATACGACCATTTTTAACACCACGGTCAAAATAATTCTCAAGTGAGCAGTAGCCAGTAAAACCATTGACTTGATGGTAAAGATTAAATATGAAAAGCCTTGATGCAACAAAAGTCCAGTTAGGAGCATCAATATCTATCTTGTCAACAGCCGTTTTGATAAGTGTTTGTTGAATCTCTTTAGAGGTTATCCCATCACGAAATTGAATCTGTGCATCAACTTCAAGTTCACTTTGACTCACATTGGCTAAGTCTTTAACAGCTGCAGATGTGTATTTTTGAATTTTTGAGATATCCAATGGTTCTGTTCTACCATTTCGTTTTATAATTGTGATCATGTACTTCCCTAATAAATTATAACTATTTGACTATCGAAATATTCGAAGATTTAAGTTGTAGATTTTATCGAAATAAGGATAATTTTTAGTTGAAATTTTTGAATTATTTTAGGCAAACACCCTCTTAAAGATGGCATCAACATTTTTCGTGTAGTAGCTATAGTTAAAACACTCACGAATTGCCTCTTCACTGAGTGACTCTCTTAACTCATCATCTGCTAAAAGATGGTTAAGATAAAGAGACTCTCCACCCTCATTTGTAGTTGCACGACCAGCTTGTATCTCTTGCCAAACTTTCATAGCATTTCTTTGAACGATTCTATACGCATCTTCACGACTTACACCTTGAAGTGGAAGCTCAAGTAATACACGCTGAGAAAATACAAGTCCACCCGTAAGGTTAAGATTTTTCATCATGTTCTGGGGAAATACTGTAAGGTTTGCAATAACATTGTTCATACGATGAAGCATAAAGTCCATAGTGATAAATGCATCAGGTAGCCAAAAACGCTCTGTTGAGGAGTGAGAAATATCTCTTTCATGCCAGAGTGCTACATTTTCCATAGCGGGATTTGCGTATGCGCGTATGATTCTTGCTAGACCTGTGATATTTTCACTCAAGATAGGGTTACGCTTATGTGGCATAGCTGAACTCCCTTTTTGTCCTTTTGCGAAGAACTCTTCTGCTTCATATACTTCTGTTCTTTGTAGATGTCTTATCTCAACGGCAAACTTTTCTACAGAAGATGCAAGGAGTGCTAAAGCAGTAGCAAGTCTTGCATAACGGTCACGATGCACTACTTGGTTTGAACATGGCTCTGATTTAAGACCTAACTCTTCCATAGCATACTCTTCAAGCTCTAATGGTGCATGTGCAAAGTTACCCATAGCTCCAGAGATTTGACCAACAGCTATCACTTCCATAGTCTGCTCAAGGTTTAAAAGGTGACGCGCAACTTCATCATACCAAACAGCAAGAGCAAGACCAAAAGTGATAGGCTCTCCGTGGATACCATGACTTCTACCGACCATAAGAGTCATCTTGTGCTCCATCGCCCGTTTTTTAATAGACTCCATAAGCATCTTTACATCAGCTATAACAATATTGAGTGAGTCTCTCATCTGAAGTGCTACACCAGTATCTACTGCATCAGAAGATGTCATACCATAATGAAACCATCGTGACTCATCACCAAGACTCTCAGAGACACTTGTGTTAAAAGCGATAAGGTCATGCTTCGTTACTGCTTCTATCTCTTCTATGCGTTCTACTGAGAATGTTGCATTTTTTACAATCTTATCTGCATCATCCTGAGGAATCTTACCAAGTCTAGCCCAAGCTTTTACAGCAGCTTTTTCTACTTCTAACCATGCAGCATATCGTGCATATTGTGTCCATTTTTCTGCCATCTCTGGTCGTGAATATCTTTCTACCATATCTATTTGCCTTTATTGAAGTTGTTAAATTTGCATCATTGAAGTTTGACATTTTACTCAATTTTTTATAATAGAGGGTTTAAGTGCCTAAGTAAAATTTGAAGTAAACTTTGTTACAATTGTAGAACTTAACCACTACCTAAAGTAAGGAATGCAAAATGAAATTACAAAGACATGGATTATCTATCGGTATAGAAAGAGTTAATGGTAACTTCTTTTTATCTCTTAAGCCACAAGGGACACTTACTCATAAGGATTATGAAATAATCATACCTATGATTGATGCAGCTTTAGAGGAAGTTAAAGAACCAAAGGTAAAAGCCTTAATTGATGGGACAGAATTAAATGGATGGGAGCCAAGGGCAGCGTGGGATGATTTCAAACTTGGACTTAAACATGGTAATGAGTTTGAGAAAATTGCTATTTATGGAAATAAAGATTGGCAAAAAATGGCTGCAAAAATTGGTAGTTGGTTTGTATCTGGCGAAATAAAATATTTTGATAATTATGATGATGCAATCACATGGCTAAATTAAGTAAGAGGGCAGATAAAAAGAATTTAAATTTTCTGATATATATCAATAAGATTTTATTTCATGAGTGCTATACTTTAACCATGAAAACAATTAAACTCATCCTTACTCCACTTTTAATGCTACTTTTTTTAGGTTGTCAAGAGAAATCTGACTCAGGTATTGCCAAAATACATTGGGATAGAGATATGTGTACCCGTTGTGTTATGGTTGTTAGTGATCGTGAGCATACTGTTCAACTACAAGACCCAAAGACCCATAAACAATATGTATTTGATGATATTGGATGTATGGCTATCTGGCTCAAAGACACCAACCCCTCTTACAAAGACAGCGTCAAGATTTGGGTTAATGATGCTAAAAATGGAAAGTGGATAGATGCAAGAAAAGCTTACTATACTACAGGCAATATCACCCCAATGTCTTTTGGATTTTCAGCATACAAATCAAAAGATGAACTTCAAGCAAAAACACAATTTCTTGACTATGATGAAATTATCAAGCGTATCCTTGCAAAAGACACAAAAAAAGAACCAGTCATGAAATGTGGTGCTGGGAAGTGTGGCGGAAACTAATCTTTCATAATGGGCTTAGCATCTACTAATAAAAGATTTGGTTCTATAAAAGGGGCAAGTCTTGCAAGAAAGTTAAGCATACTCATGATGGGGCTTGCATAGAAAAATTTGAGTCGATGGTTATAGTGCCAGAGTTGGTCTGCGTACTGATAGATGGCATGGGGTGAATCACCTATGTTATCCCCATCTCTGTCAAACCCTGAGTATCTATCCCAATAATTATACTCCACTATATTTGTATTGCTAAAACGCCCTGCTATGTCTTTGACAACATCATCTATATTTCCAAAGATTTTGTTGTGCGTTATGGTGTTGTCTTTGATGGCTACATGAAAATGAAGTGCCTCACCGTTATAAGCTATCTCATTGTAGTTGATATATCGTTTCATCCCTTTGGCTTTTTCTTTTGAGTCGATATATATCGCTTTTGCATTGTATCGCAATACATTATGTTCAAAACGAAAGTTTGCGACATGACCTATCACTACACCAATACCCGCTGCCCCATCTGAACTCAATATCTTGTTATGCGTTACAAGAGTATCTTTTGCACCCATAAACATCTGTGAAACAGAGTTGTGCGAATAATAATTCCCTACAAACCTATTTCTATGGCTCAAACTAATATGATTTGCAAACCTGTTATTCACAAATGTGTTGTTAGTAAAATTATTGTCATGAGAGTAATTCAGGGTACAATCCTTTGAACTATCTATAACATTGTTAGTGATAACATTGTTTGATGCATAGTATAACTTAAGCGCATTACCACGCAGTTCTATATCAAAATCTTTTGAGGTAATATAGTTATTTAGAATTTTAGAATTTTTTACAATATTCATGTCAACACCATAGAGTGTATCCAAAAGAGCACAACTTTCAATAGTAATATTTTCAACACTATTAAGAGCGATGGCACTATCTAGATTATCTATCCTAGATCCACTATTTTGAATCGTTAGGTTTTTGAGTGTAACTCCTGAACTATTGATAGTGATGATAGTACCATCTCCCTCTCCATCTATCACAGTGCCATTTCCTACCCCAATGATGGTGATTGGCTTATTTATGACTATGGAGCCGAGATATATCCCATCTGAAAGTTTAATCGTTGAGTAGGGCTTTGAATGGGAAATTGCTTCTTGCAAAGGGTTTGCAAGAAGAGTTAATAATGGTAGCAAGAGTGCTAAAAAAAATCTCATATTGACCTAATAAAATCTATGTATCTCTTCCATAATATTTGCGAAATTCATATCATCACCTTTTTCTTTTAGAAAGTTAATAAGGTAAATTTGTGAAGCTTCTACTCCATCAGACTTTTCTATCTTGAGTAACTCTGCGTACAAATTTGCGATGATTTCTATCACATGTGGACTTATAGTTTTTCTCGATGCATGATACCCTATAATCTTACCAGTATCTGTATCTTTTCTAATCTCAAACTCTGTAAAAATCCAGTAGTATCTTCCATCCTTTGCAAGATTTTTAACCACTGCATTGATATTTTTTCCAGCAGAGATAGTCTCCCATAAAAGCTTAAAGACAACCTTAGGCATATCTGGATGACGAACAATAGAGTGCGGTTTCCCTATGAGTTCCTCTTCACTGTAGCCAGAGACTTCCATGAAATAATCATTACAAAAAGTAATCTTTCCTTTTTCATCTGTTTCACTTACTATATATCTCTTTGGATCAAGTACTATCTCTTCATCTTTTGGCATTGGCTTTTTCATCGTTTTTTTCCTCTATACATCATCGTTGAGCCAATTGATTAATCCTTCGCTCACCTCTTTAAATCCAAAAACTCTTTTTCCATTATATTTTTTAGCAAACTCTTTTGCTTGTTTATAAGAGTCAAAAGGGACTAGGTCATCTCCAGCTGGAGAGGTAGCATTTGAACCATAAACAAAAAATGCACCTCTTGCTTCTATGATCTTACCTGTATTATAATCAGTAACCAAGATATCTTTAAAATCTTTTTCACTTTTTACACCGATATATGCCCAATTGGCAGGTCTAAAGTAAAATTCAAACATAGATTTTGGGGAGGAAAAAAAGATTTTTTTTCCATTTTGAAGCTCTATCTTTGATGTCCATTTTGGTGCTTTATATAGCTTTAGATGCCTTACTTCGCACTTCGTATCTTTTGTATAGTCCATCTCATAAGCCAAAACTAAACTACTAAGCATCACAAACATTAAAACAATTTTTTTCATCATTGACTCCTAAACCAAATCTTTTTTCTTAAATATACTAAAACCTGCATATGCAAATGCTAAACCTAAAACTATGGGATACCCAATAGAGAGAAGAACAAACTTCATTTGACTCATAGTATCCAATATAGTAAATGCAACAGGTCCCATCACTGTTAGCTCTGGGTCAAACAAGGAGATCGCAGCTATACGAAATATCTCCATAGGATTTAGCAGTGCTAAAGTGATAATAAGCTCCTCACTAAATCTGTTTTGCATCATCAAAGAGATAAGTGCGATGTCAATAAAGGCAAGTAAAAATATCCATATAAAAAATGCTACCCCTAAGGCTACTTCACTTGATTTTACAAACGAAGAGATAAAAAATGCTATCCCTAAAAAAGCAGAAGAAAGGGAAAAGAGTAAACCAGTATAGAGGAAAAATATACCCCAAGGAATCGCTGCACCAATAGCCCAGCCATATACTATGGCGATAACCATCGCTAAAAATACAGGCATATATACAGTCACAAAACGACCTATAATTTTACCCCAGTAATACTGTCTCAATGAGATAGCAAAAGAGAGCATATACTCTAAGATGTGGTTATCTCTATCTCCACTGATGGAACGCACAGTAGTTATGAGGATAAATATAGGTAAGATTACGATGGTAATCTGGATATACATAAGCAAAAGACGGCTCAGTCCACTAAAACCCATCACCTGCGACTCTGTTACCCCTGCTATGAAAAACAAAGCGATTAAACCGCCAAATACAAGCGAATAGACCAAGAACCATTTAGCCCGCATAGATTCTTTGAGATCAAGATATGCAATTAGATATAGATTTTTCATGATACCCTCTCATCTGATGTTATTGTGCCTAAGTCCATGTAGATTTGTCGATTTACCAACTCCTCTACCTCTTCAAGTCTGTGTGTCACGAAAAGCAATACTTTATCCTCTTCATTTTGTTTTAAAAGTCTATAAAAATCATCTCTTGCTTTTGGGTCAAGGTTGGCTGTTGGCTCATCGTAGATGATAATGCCACTTTTTTTAGCAAGACTTATAGCGATAAGAAGTTTTTGTTTCATCCCTCCACTAAGTTTAAAAAATGATTTGTTCATGTTTGCATTGATATCTAGTTTCATCTCGTTTGAGTAGTGCTTGATAAGATCTTTGTCAATCCCGCTACTTATAGATACATAGTTCATTAACTCCTCAATGGAAAGTTTGATAGGAGGTGGAAGTTGTGGCACAAAAGAGATGTTTGTAAGTACCTCAACACGCTGTTTAATAGGATCCAGACCATCTATGAGAACATTACCTTCATCTGGGTGATAATATCCAAGTATAGAACGGATCAGAGTTGTTTTACCTGCACCATTGGCACCCATCAGTGCGATATAATCATTTTTTTTAAATTCACATGATACATTATTAAGTGAGATATTTTGCCCGAATTTCTTTGTTAAATTATTTACTTTTATCATATTTACACCAAACTTTTTAATCTAAAATCAAAGTTAAGAGCATCTTCATGACAAACATCAACACATCTACCACAAAGCGTACAATCTGCACCAGTAATGTATTCTTTGGTTATGTTCTTCTCTTCTCTTTGTTTATCATACTTCGCTTTTGTTATCTCTAAGACCTGATTTTCAAAACATACATCATGGCACACCATACAGTGGTCACAGTTGTCATTCCACTCTATTCTCAGTGCTGAGGCTTTTCCTATCATTCCGTAAGTTGTCCCTATTGGACAGACATAGGTACACCAAGCACGGCGTGAGTAAAAAGTTTCTATAAGAAAAACAGCTACTACCCAAAGAAAAGCCAAAGACCAACCATAGACTATCATCCGAGAGAGAATCCCCACTACATTAAATGTCTCAAAAACCAGATAACCACTAAAAGCAGACATAAGTAAAAAAGCAACCCAAAAGATATATCTTACTCGATGGTCAAAATCTCTTTTTTTAATGATTTTTTTCTTTACAAGAGCGTTGTTTATCTTCTCGCCTATCTCACTAATGATACCATAGGGGCAAACCCATGAACAATAACTTCTCCCACCAACAAGAAGATAAACAACAAGTATTGTCGAACTCCCTATAATCATATTTACTGGTATATGATGTGTAGCTACGATCACTTGAAGATTGGTATAGATATCTATCATGTGAAAGCCTAAGAATCGAGAACCATTCAAAGTCCCCTCCAGCACCTGCAAATCGATAAAAAAAGACAAGAAAAACAACAGATGTATGCTGATAACAAGGATCCATCTTTTCATTCTATAACTAAAGATTCTTTTACCATCTTTTGTAGTATTAAAAAAAGTGGACCAGAATGTTGTATTTGCTATGGTCTCTCTTGAGTTAAACTTATCCATATTTTATCTCCATCTACTTTGCAGCTGCCGCTCTTACTTTAAACTCACTAATCTCTTTTGCTAATCGTTTTAAATCCTTATCAGTATTTTTGATAAGAAGACCTTTCATCACAAGATTTTCAGTTCTTCCCGCTTTAAAATCTGAGAGTTTTTTATAAAGCTCTGCTTCACTTTGTCCAAAAAGTTTTGGACCCATCATCTTTCTACCATTTTGATACCCACTCCCTGTTACGCCATGGCAAGAGGAACATTTTCGTTTATACTCAAGTGATGTTTTAAACTTTTTCGTACTTCCAGCCTTCTCCTGTAAAGCTTTGAGCTCATCATTTTCTTTTTCTCTATCTGATTTGTCTTGGACAACTACAGTTTTAACACTGATATTTTGTTTATCACCAAAATCATGAATAACCTTTGCGTGTTCACCACCCTGATAAACTGCATCATCCATCATTATAAACACCATAAGACCCAATATTAAAGCCGTTAAACTTCCTACAATTATATTTTTCATTATTGTTCCTTCATCTTTCTAATCTTTAAGTTAAATTTATATACTTCATTAGCCATCTCTCGTAACTCAGTATCGCTCATTTGTGAAACTAAACCACTCATGAGGACATTAAGTGTTTTGTCTTTTTTGAATGATATTAACTTTTTGTATATATAATCCGAATCTTTGCCTAAAAGTGATGGCCCGATAATCCCATTGGCATAGTCACTATGACAAGCTGAACACTTCACTATAAACTTTTTAGAGAGCTTATTGACCATCATGGCAACAGTTACTTGTTCATAGGGACTTCTCACATGAAGATTTGCATCCATATTTGTTCTTGGTTTCATTCGTACTGATGCATCCTTATTGGCAGGTTTTGCATCTTCTGGATACGCCGACTTAACACCATAGTCCATGTAGTATGCCTTATCGTCAGAAGTTCCACTCTCTTTTTGTGCAACTTTAATCTCATTTGCATGAGTATTTGCTACTACTTCTATTCCCGCTGATGTAGCAACATGAGTCTTTACCTCTTTTGCATTTTCATCATGTTCACTGCTACATCCACCTAATATTATTGATGCACTCACTACTAATGCTACACTACTAACTTTGATAAACTGATTCATAAGTCTCCCTTGGTTTTACTACTATTGATGGTGTCTGCGTTGGACATACCTCTTGACATACGCCACAACCTATACAGCCATCATAAATCTCTGGTTTATGACCACCCGCGCTACTATCATAAACCATCGCTATGGCACTCATTGGATTTGGAATTGGGCACATATCTGCACAAAGCGTACACTGTTTACCCTCAAACTCATCAAGTTTTTTTACCACATCTAACTCTAATTGTGTTACATCTCTTACAGAGTCTGTAAACTTGTGCATCCTATTACTAAAGCCTTCTGGAATTGGCGTATTATTCATCGCAAGACAAGTATCTGGAAATTCTAGTACAGCTACACCCATGTGAATATCTTCAGGTTTTTCACAATGATGATCAAGTGCTCCACTTGGACATGCAAGAACACAAGGGACAGCAGAACAAGCGAAACAACCCCGCTCATTTGCATCTATGTAGGGTGTCCCAACACCATAACCTTTTACTATATCTGATAACTTTATGGAATGGTATGGACACACTTGCAAACACTGCCCACACTTGATGCATAGACCTAGAAATCTCTCTTCATCAACTGCACCTGGAGGGCGAAGTCTGTTTTCAGCTTGAACTGGATAGGGTGAAAATACTATACCACCGCCAAGGACAAGACCCAAAACACCCAATGATGAGTATTTCATAAATTTTCTTCTATCTGTTTTTACCTTTGCCATATTTATCCCTTATCCTTTAAGTTTTACTTTAGGTTTTGCATCTTCTAATATAAAAAGAGGTTTTGTAAATGGAGCTAATTTTGCTAAAAAATTAAGTAAAGAGATAACAGGAGAGCCGTAAAAAAACTTCACATCAGGATTAAACACCCAAAGTTGATCCGCATATTGATATATTTTATGCGGAGTATCTCCTACATTATCGCCATCCCTATCAAAACCACTATAATTGTCCCAATAATTACCCACCACCTCATTTCTATCTGTTTTACTAGCACGAGAATCATTTACTATATCTTCTATATTGCCCATAATAACATTATTTTTTATAATATTATTTTCACTCAGCGAATGAAAATGCATAGCTTCTGCATTGTACAAAATTTTATTGTCCTCTATCCAGTTATGTGTATCTGGCTCAAACGGACTTCTATCTATGTAAATCCCTTGTGCACAATATATAATAGTGTTATCTTTGAGAATAAAATTTGATACATCTTTTAGACCTATGCCCATACCTGTAGCTCCAAGAGAACTTTTGATCACATTCCCAGTAGCGATAGTGTCTTTTGAATACATGAAAAATATCCCTACACTATTGTAAGCGAAATGATTGTTTTTTACTATATTTTTTCCAGCATGCATAAAGTGGAGTGAATATCGGTTATGCTCACCAACATTTCCCTCTATAAGATTACCATTTGAGTACCATACTACTAAATCCCTAGATTTTATCAACGAATTATTTTTGATGATATTATCATTGGATTCCCAGATGCGGATACCATCTCCCCGCAAACCAAGTGAGAAATCTTTGGATGTTATGTTATTATCAGCAATTATAGAATTATTTACTATCTGAAAATCAATACCAAATAAACAATCTTTAATGGTGCAGTGACTTACCTCGCATTGCGAAGCATTAGACATTTTTATAGCAGCATCTACCTTATCACTTCTTGCTCCACTATTTCTAATGGTAAGATTTTTTAAAGTGACAAAAGAGGCCTTCGATGTGACAACTGTACCTTTTCCCATCCCATCTAAAATAACACCCTTCTCTTTACCTATAATACTTAAAGGCTTGTTAATCACTATACTACCTTCATAAACACCAGCTGGCAACTTTATGATAGAACCAGCAGGAGCTTTATCTATGGCATCTTGAAGTACACCCGCACTTAAGATAGTAGCAAAGAAAAGAAAAGAAGTTATGAAAATATTTGGCATCGTAACGATTAAGCTTCCATCTCTTTAAGTGCTTTTTGCTTTGCAAAGAAAGCTAAAAGACTCAATAAGCTAATCACAACTAAACAGTAAAAACCTATGGTTGGATAGGAGTGTGTTGTAAACTGTGCAATTTTCCCATCACCAAAAACTGTTGGCATAAATGGTTTGATTTTGAAGGCACCCCAGTTATGAAGATTGTGTCCAAACCAATAAAGCCAGTAGGAATAATCCGCTATAAATAAAAGTGGAAGAGAAGCAGGAATCAACATCAAATAATTGAGTATTTTATTGTTATACGCGATGAAATAAATCATAATTAAAGATAAAAGAAGTAAAGCATAAGTACCAACACTTCGCTCAAATGTCCCGCCAACCCACATAGGGTCCATACCAACATAATGGTTGATTGTATTCATCTCATGCACTTCTCCACTAAAACCATCAAAGTGAAAGAAAACTGGAATACCCTCTGGGAAAGCTTCTTTAGGGTAGTTTGGAGCTTCAAGTGATACAGCCCAGATTGGGAGTGAAGCAACACCTATCTCTGATGTACTTTCTATCATCTTTGTTAGATTATTATGCGCGTCTTTAGGAATAGATTGGCTCTTGTAACGACCGTGGTTATAGAGATTCCATATCTCTGTAGTTAAAGGAGATATTTCATCACCCTTTTGATTGTCTATTTGAGTTAACGCTCCATTGAAAGCTATCATAGGAAGAGTAAAGGCAAATGTTAAGATAAGCAGTGCTACAGTGGCGAAGATTCTTGCTTTTTTTATACTTGAATGCATTATAGTGTCCTTAAAACATAATTAATTAAAAGATTATAGCATATTTCTTAAGTTTTAGGTGTTGATTCTTATCAATATATAATATATTTTTCATAACTTAAACATATACTTAGAAATACTTTTCTTGATTTATATCAATTCATAAATAGGTAAGGTCAATTTAACAAAAAGAGCGTATAATTTTGTCCTAAGGAATCTTGATGAGAACACAGCTACAAAATATACTTTTATTTAGCGAATTAGATGATGCAACCATCTCTGAAATAGAGTCTTTTAGCACGGAACATAGGATTGCAAAGGATGGGCTTATATTTTACGAAGGTGACAAATCTGAGTATCTTTATTTACTCACAAACGGCATCATAAAACTCTTCAAAACCTCTTCCAATCATAAAGAGATAGTGCTCAAATATTTTCAAGGATATGAACTCATAGGTGAAGTAGCCAATTTTGAGCATATCCCTTATCCAGCAACTGCAAAAGCACACTCTGATGTGGAGTATCTTAAAATAGATTTTGAAAAACTCAAAAAAATTATGCTTAAAAATCCAAAACTTCTTTTTCAAATTCAAACATCTCTCATCAAAAAGATTAAAAACCTAGAAAATATCATCTCGACAAACTTGGTACTAGACTCCAAAGAGAGAGTTGCAAAGTATCTTTATTCTCATGCGGATGATTTTTTTGAGACAAAAAATATCATGATCGCTGAGAT
Organism: Sulfurimonas sp.; assembly: GCA_027013295.1. Taxonomy (GTDB): domain Bacteria; phylum Campylobacterota; class Campylobacteria; order Campylobacterales; family Sulfurimonadaceae; genus Sulfurimonas. The sequence goes on along the minus strand of JALUXP010000023.1, from coordinate 48,292 downwards.
GCTAGGTGTCTCACCAGAGACACTTTCACGAATACTCAAGTTTTTTAAAGATCACGACATCATTGATATAAAATCTAAAAGAATTGATAAAGAAAAGTTAGAGGAGTTCTTCAATTAAAACTCTATTACTTACCCTTATTCTTATTGTTAGCACCTTATCTGCAAAAAATGGTTATAGCTATTACTACTACGCGAATGGTGACAAATATGAAAAACTCAATAAAACTGCCATTATTAGAATCGCAAAAGAGGAGATCAAAAGACTTACTCTTACGAAAAAAATTCCAAAAAACTGGAGAGATGTACCTGTCCTCTCTGCAGAAAAATTAAACCATCAAAGTTCTAATGACTGGGAAGTTAGCTTTTACAATGAAAAAATCAAAAAGAAAAAAAGAGCTACTATCTATATATTTATTGATATATATGGTGAAATAAAAGGTGAGAACTATACAGGACACTAAAATTTGGCTATAATGCGAGTTCAAATACTCTCGGGTATTAATATTAAAAGAAAGTGGGTGATGTGATATGCCAGGAATAGTACTTCGTTCAGATGATAATTTTGATGCTTCTTACCGCCGTTTCAAGAAGCAGACTGACCGTAACTTAATCGTTACTGAAGCTCGTGCTCGCCGTTTCCACGAAACTGAAACAGAAAAGCGTAAGAAATTCAAAATAGCTTCTCGTAAGAAAATGCTTAAGCGTCTTTATATGATGAGACGCTACGAATCACGCCTATAAGAATTAGCCTTCGGGCTAAATCTTCCTCCTCCAATCAAACTTCTATCTATTTAAGTTTTCCATACATCTCATTGTAAAAACTCAGAGCATATCTATCGCTCATACTAGCAATATAATCTGCTACAACCCTATGTTTTGCTCTTTTACTTAACTGCTCGTAGTAAAATTTTGGAAGCATTTTATCCTCATCCATTAAGCCCTTGTAGATGCCCTCTACTGCCTTTTTTCCAGCATACATTCTTCGTGTTATATTTTTATGTTGATAAAGTTTTTCAAACAATAACTTTTTGAGTTTTTTTATTTTCGTTTCTAAACTTGGCTCGAAACCAATGGGTAAATTTTCTTGTGCATCTATAGATGCACAGTATATCTCTTTTGCATCAAACTTGCCTTGTGAATACTCTAAAAGTGAATATACAAGATGATTGATGAGGTGGGAACTAAAACGATAGCGAAACATCTCAGAATTTTCTTCAGTAATCCCTTCTTCTTCTACCTTTTGGAGGATTTCTCGTGCTAATTCACTACTCTTGAGATCTTCAAAACGGATAAAACCAGAGTTAACCCCATCATCAATATCGTGAGACATATAGGCTATCTCGTCGGCTCTATCTACTATCATCGCCTCGATGGAGGGGTGGGTATCGAGATTAAATTGTTCATGGATGCTAGGGGGAAGAAAACTTTTTTTGTAAGGATATGAGTGCTTTAAGATCCCCTCTAGGGTTGCAAAAGTAAGGTTAAGTCCATCAAAACCATTATAGCGTTTTTCTAAAGAAGAGACTACACGGAAGGACTGAAAGTTGTGTTCAAAACCATTTTTAAACCCATCTTTTTTTAAACAGGTATCTAAGGTATCGCCTCCCACATGACCAAAAGGTGTATGTCCTAAGTCATGAGAGAGAGCTATAGCTTCCGCTAAAGACTCGTTGAGTCCAAAATGAGAAGTGATAGAACGAGCAATCTGCGAGACCTCAATAGAGTGAGTGAGACGGGTACGAAAAAAATCCCCCTCATGATTTAAAAAAACTTGAGTTTTGTACTCTAACTTTCTAAAACTACCAGAGTGGATCACCCTATCTCTATCACGAGCATAGGGGTTACGAAAATCTTTATCTATCTCGTGAAATCTATCATTTGCTTTCATCTATTATCATCTTTATTTAAAGTTTTTATATTTTTCAATACTTTCTTTTCATCGGAGTTTATCTTTCTCTCAACTTTTTTTACATCAACCTCAGGAGGAAGATTTTCTGGTGTAATTCCACGAGATATAAGTGTACTTCTTACTGCCTTGTTGTTTGTAATATGCTCTTGAGATATTTGATGTTGTGTACTCATCATATTTTCTCTTGCATTATGAATAGTTATCTCCGTTGCAAAATCCTTTGCTTTTAAAAGTACATTTTTAGTCATAAAATTAACCTTTTTCCTCAATTATACAGAAAAAATAAACTTGAGTATCAAAATATGTCATATTGCAATATTTCACAAATATTTCTTTAAAATAGCCTGTTTTTTCTCACTTGAACTCTCTAGTGTTTTTTGAGCTGTTGCTATCTTTTCTTCTAGTTTTTGGACTTCTTTTACTAAAGTTTCCTGCTCTTTCTTTGATGGAGCATTTACTGTTATGCCTTTTATTCTATCTATTGAGGCTCTATGTGTTCTTGAAAAACGGACTTTTTCGCCCTCTTGTTTGAGTACCCATGTTAAATATCTAGGATGTACTTCATCAGTTTTTACTCTCAAAACACCACAATGGTCAGTTGGATAGAATGGTTGCTCTTTTTCTAAGTAGTTTACCATCCAATCCCCATCTATGCCCCATAAAACTGATGGAATACTAAAGTCTTTGAGTAAATCTTTGTTTATAGTCCCAAATGGATCAAAGACATTTGCACTATAGACAGGTATATCATCTTCATTTTGTGTAAACTCATTTTTGAGTATGCGTTTTCCTATAGAGACACTAAAACTGTTTGCATCACTAAGTTTAAAACTCTGTGTTGCCTTAGAGAGTGTTTCTTTAAAGAGTGTTTCTATACTCTCTTTTGATTTTTCTATCTCACTCTCTGCTTTTTGCACATCCCTATCTACAACTTCACACTCTTTTACTATCTTTTCTTGGATGTTTAGGGGTGGGAGGGGGATTTGTAAGTTACGCAAAATTGTTAGTGACACAAATTTTCTATTTGAACCTCTTTGTTCAGATTCTAATTGTACTTTGACAATTTCATAATCTAAAAGTAATGTTAAATAACTATTAAGTAGTTTTGTCCCTTGTATCTCTTTGAATAATGCAACATTTTTAATTGCAATTTCTACATCTGTCTTTACTATAACTGGATTTCCAACAGTTCCAATCATTGCGAATAAGACATCTCCTTCCTCAACTTTTGAGCGTTTATTAAATGATAGATAGTCTTCTTTTGAAATATATTTTATATCACTAAAATCAATTCTTCCTTCAACTAGATTTTTTGATGTGATTAAAGGATAGCCTTGCTCATAAAATTTTGGACTCTCATGTGTACCATCTCTAACATCACATTCATTCATCAATTTTACAAATTTCCACCGACTATTAAGTGTAATATTTCTTTTTGGACTTGTATTAATGTATTTGCCAAACTCACCCCTAGAGAAGTCTAGCATATCCACAAGCCGAGCCTTATTCACAAACTCACTTAAATGCTCTGGTATTTCTACAACCTCATCAGAGAAATTTTTAGATATGAGTGAGTTTATCTTACTCTCATCCTCTCTATCATTTGGATTATAGAGTGGTGTTTGGATACTACTGAGGTTTAAGATGTTTTCTAGTGTCTCACTCTCGCTGTCCTCTTGCTTTTCTGCTTTTGTAGCACTGCTTGTGATGTACTTTATACCCTCATCACCCTTTCTACCACTCCACTCATAGCCTAAAAACTTCTTGTTTTTTGCACCATCAGAGGGTGCTTTCACTATGAGTACCTCTTTTTTGTTGAGAAATGCTAAAGAGAAGTAGTAGAATTTATCTTCTTCTATAAGTTGCATATATTTGACTAGCTCATTATGCTCTATCTCTTGGCGTTTGTCTGCACTTAGGGCTTTATAAGTTTTTTGTTTTTTACGATTTTTTGTCTCTGTGAGTTTTAAGAACTCTTCAGCGTACTCTACAAACATCTCGTTTTTAAGAAGATTTTCGTTTGGCTTCCCCTCTAAAAGTGACTTATAATCTGCTAAATCTACCTCTATGTGTTTTACATACTCTTGAAGTAGATCTTTATCTTTAAACATCTCATTGGTTGTGAAGTCCCCACTAAACCAACTCTTTAGCATATACTCAAGATGCTTTTGCATATCTGGGTTATTTGGGCGGCGTTGTAAAAAGAGTGTGACTGTATTTGTCCCTGTTTTTCCAAATGTCCCACTGCCAAACTCAGCTATGGCTATGATGTCAAAATACTTAAAAAGTATCTCTCTTGTTTTTACATAGATATTGCTCTTGTTTGTTGCTATGTTTTGTGTTCCCTTTGAGAGTATGGAACTTGGGAGGATGATGCCTGCTACTCCATCTTTTTGGAGTAACTGCTTTGCACGCTCTATGAAAAAGCACTCTATGGAGTTGTTTGCTGTGTAGCTTTTGGCTTCTATGCTCTTGAGCAACTCAAACGCATCTCTATCTCCCTCATCAAGTGTCTCTAAAAAACCTTTGACACTGTAGGGTGGGTTTGCGACCAAAACTGAAAAGCTATCGTTTTGCACTTTGCTTTGAGAGGAGAGTGCATCAGCATAGATGATGTTAATATCATCTTGCCCATACATAAAAGAGCTCACTTTTGCTACTTTAGAGAGTCTATACTCTTTCTCTATTCCATAGATATTTTTATGGTACTCTTTAGGAAAATGGTTTGCTACTTCATTTAAAAAATGCCCTGCACCACAAGCGTAATCTATCGCTTTTGGATTATCTTGCTTTTTTTGGATGCTCTCTAGTGGAAGAGAGTTTGCTATAAACTTGACTATCGGCATAGGAGTAAAAAACTGCCCCTCACTCTGTTTAATGCCATTATCTAAAAAGCCCTCAAACATATCACCTAAGAACTGATGCTCCTCATCTGCTCCTGTGAGTTTTATATCTTGAAGCATTTTGAGTATTTTGAGAAGTACTTCAAAGTTTTGATGAAAAAGTGGTTCGTTGTGAACATCTATAAAAGAGAAGTCATTGTTAGTGAAAAACTTCAGCTCTTTAAAAAAGCCCTCTATGATCTCTTTTGTCATATTTGGCTTATCTGCAAAGACACTAAAGGCAGAGTCTATCTGAGAGTTCTCTATGTAGGTTATATCTTCACCTAAAAACTTTTTCATCCCTATTTTGTAGAGGTGGTTGAGTCTATCTTGCATAGAAAAAGGGTCATCATAAGCGACACCCTTCCAAAAAAACTTTAACTCTTGAGGGTTGTTTGCTTCATCTACAACCTTGCAGAGAAAAAGATTGACAAGTTTATCAAAAGCATTTTCACGACCACTGACATTATGCTGACGCATAATCGTTGCAAACTCATGATACTTCCCTTGAATATCTCTTGAACTTACTTGTTTTAAATCATCAACTGAGTACTTCTCTTTTCCTATCTCATAAGCTCGTGTATCTTCAAAAAGCCCTATAGTCGCATAATCTTTTTTATAGGTATCTACCCAAACAGCATAAATCTCATCTACTGTATTTGCATCTGCATAGCTTTTGAGACTTTTATCACTCTCTAGGAGTTTTTTATTGTCTGATACATTGATAAGATAGTAGTCTGCTTTTACTTTCTCATCTACAAAGTCACTTGCATAAAGTGCTATAAACTTCGTGCTTCGTGTTTGTTGGACATAAGAGAAGAGTTGTGTAGGTTTTACCTGTGTAGTGTTCCATGCTTTTGTAAACTCTGCACCTGCTGTTTTACACTCTATAATGAGAAGTGCATTTTCATCATTGTCTTTTATGAGAATATCTGCACGGCCACCACTTGCCCCATGTCCTACTTGCCACTTTGGTTCTAATTCTATGTGTTTTGGATTGTATTTTTGGGAGAGGAGCCTATCTACACACTCAAAGACTACAAAATTTTCAGCCTGTTTAAAGTTACAAGTCTGTCTTTCGTTGACTGTGAAACCATCTTTTTCAGGGTAAATAAGTTCTTGTTTTTCAAAATCAACTTTTAGCTCAGTATTAAATTCAGAAAATTTTTTAGTATAACTATCATTTGTAAGTGTAAACCCCAACTTCAATAATACTTGCTTAAAATTTCCTTTATTAATCATTATTATAATTGACCTTACGACTTTTTCAAAAACTTCGTTAAAATCTGAATTTTAACTCCGTTAACACGCCCTTCGATAAGGTCTGCATTCCCGTGAACAAGAGCGATGTTGCGAACTGCAGTTCCCCGTTTTGCAACAAAGGTAGTCCCTTTTACATCTAAATCTTTTGTGATAACTACTGTATCTCCTACACTTAGAGTTACACCATTTGCATCTTTATAGACTAAAACATCCTCTGCATCATCATCTAGTCCTGATTCTGCCCATGCTCTTTCATCTTCTTCAAGATAGATCATATCGACTAAGTCTTGACGACCTAGTTTATTGAGTAGTCTAAATGTCAGCACTTTTACAGCTGGAGATTCACTCCACATAGCATCATTTAAACAGTTAAAATGTGTCTCATCTAACTCCCCACTCTCTATCTGTGTTTTACAAGTTACACACAAAGTTACCTCTGCATCATCCCTGCCACTCACTACAAAACTACTTAATTCTTCATCGCTTGAACATAATTCACACATTTAATATTCCTTTATTTTTTGAAATTATAACCTATTTCGCTTTGACTACCTTATTTCGTCCTGATTCTTTTGCTTTGTAGAGAGCTTTATCGGCTCTCTTCATTGCATCAAAAGGGTCATTATCTTTAGAACTACTTTGTACAATTCCCACAGATATATTGATGAAAATCTTTTTGTTTGCCTTTTTACCTCGCACTATGAAAGGTGAAGTTGCAATATTTTCTCGCAGAATATCTGCAAATATATAAGATTCATCAAGCTCTCGAGAGGGGAACAAAATGGTAAACTCTTCTCCCCCATATCTATAAGCTTTTCCACCACCCACTTCGGCTAACTTTGTAGCTACCATTTTTAAAACCTCATCACCTGTATCGTGTCCATAGGTATCGTTAAACTTTTTGAAAAAGTCTATGTCAACCATTGCAAGGGAGTATTTACGACCTAGTTTTGCCATATCTTCTATGAGGGCGCGTCTCCCTGGTAGAGAGGTTAACTCATCAAAGTATGCAAGTCTATATGCCTCCCTCACTAAGAGGATAAGGACAATAAGCTCTATGGCTATGAAACTATGCTCTAGGGCATGAGGATACTTCACGAAGTAAAAACCAAGGTAAAAGGAGATGAGTATCACCACATAAGATGCATAATAGATAAGCAGATGCCCAAATAAAACTAACAAGAGCATCACAAGGAGTACCACAACCCCAGTCACGAAAGAGATGTCTGAAAGTGGGACAAGGTTAAAAGCAAAAATCTTTGCACCCAATATCTCTGCAAGGAGTTGATTTGGAAACTCTACAAACCAAGCCACTATACCCACTTCCGTTAAAAACAATAAAATCTTCAAATAACCCCAAAGAGTGAAAAGTCCTCGCTCTTTAAAAAGTAAAAAAATGAGAAGATGCACTGGATAAATAAAACTAAACAACTCAAAAACAACTCTACTTTTGTCTTGCGGTAAAAAAGAAAAACTTGCATAAAAAAGGATGAGTGGCAAAATTGCAAAAATAAATTTTGTTCGATTGAAGTGCCAAGAGACCACTAAAACAATAGTCGCCAAAAGGTAAAATAAAAAAGGTACAATAGAAAGAATATAATCCGATAAATATGTTTGATAGATATTTAAAAGGAAAAAAAATACACCTACCACAATAGGGATAGTAAAATTTAAGGCTATAAGCTTTAAAGAGTTCATCTAATTCTCGTTATGAAATTCGATGCTCTCATTGGACTCCATATTTTTGTTTTGAGTATTGTCAAATGACTTTTGTGCTTCATCTTCATTGTAAATTCTACACTCTTCTGGCATTGTTGCAAGAGGATCCAATGCAATTTGTTCACACATCGCAGTATTTAAAGTAAAATTAGTACAAGCTGTAAATAGAACCGCAATCAAACTTAAAGTGATATATAATATTGGTTTTTTCATAACAAAACCTACTTTTGCTTGATGATCAGATCAAGATATTTTTTCGGAGTGACACGCTTCATCTCCTCCGCCAACCAGCGTATCTGAAAATAGGCTGCACCACTATCTCGAAGGGTAAAATAGTTTTTCAAACTTCTAAGATTAAAGGTTACTACCATATCGACTTTGACATTATCACCAATGATGTGCTTAAATGCATCCCCAACATTTCTTTTTTTCTTTCCTTTTTGAAGTGCATCAAAAAGAGCTTGTGCATCAGAGCTATACTCCTGCAACAACGGCAGTGAACTTTTTGCAACTGCTATAGAGTAGAAGTCATCTTGCATCTGCTCTTGATATGCCAACTTATCAAACATAGAGCCTATCTCTATACGGTTGTATGCCTCATTGGTTGTAACAAACATATCAAACTCAAGCACTCTTTGGATAAAGAACTCTTTATCTCCCATGGCAGCAACATAAGCATTGATGACTGAACTCATGGTATATCGTGTACTTCTTACACTGATGGCTTGAATGCGATGGCGAGCATGTTCTTGGAGGACACCTCTTGATGTCCCACGGATGAGGTAGGAGAGGTTTGCATGTTCTAAAATGGAGTGGTGGAAGTATGTCCAAGCAAGATCATCTAAAAGAGAAGACTCTTCTATATTGTTCATCTCATCACATATCTCAGCAGTGGGTAACTCAGTTTCTATAGACCTGATAGCCTCGTTTTCACTAGCGGAAAAACTATCGTAACATGTCCTTGCTGCTGACTCTGCCACCCCAATCCCAGTATCTTGAACTAAGACAACTTTTGGTCTGCTATACTCAATTCCATACATATTTTCCATACTTTACCCTAAGTTTGTTTATATCATTTTACCCTATTTTTCTTAAAGGGATTGTTATACCAATCCCAGCTAAAAGGATGAATGTAAAATAAAAGATAAGTTATTAGCTGCAAGGCAGAGGATTGAAGGAGCTACTAGTAGCTTCAAGATCCTCTAACGCAGTCAGATGATGACTTATCTTTTACCCGAAGGGCAGATATATTGCACTAGATTACTTCGTTGAAAATTCTTGAAGCTACTAGTAGCTCCTGCGAACTTTCGCCTTGTACTCCAGTACAATATATCTGTTTTACATTCATCCTTTTAGCTGGGATTGGTATTATTTTTCAATACCATCTAAGATGGGTACAAAAGAGCACTCTTCTAACTCTTCTTTGTAAAAGCTACTTCCTCTTTTGGTAAAACGGGTGATGATTTGTTTTTGTCCAACTTGAAGAGGTGCTACAAGTATCCCTCCATCACTTAGCTGTTCAAATAGTTTTTCAGGTATCTCTTTTGCGGTTGCAGAGAAGAGTATCCTATCGTAAGATGCATACTGAATCCAACCATTTTGTCCATCATCGAGTCTTGTATGGACATTGTGTATATTTAAAGCACGAAAGCGTTTTTTAGCTTCGAGGATAAGACTCTCTATCCTCTCTATGGAAAAGACTCCACGAAAAAGATGCGATAACACAGCAGCTTGGTAACCACTCCCACATCCTACCTCTAAAACTCTATCTGCTCCATCTGGTTTGAGGTACTCACTCATCTTCGCGACTGTTAGTGGTGAACTGATATACTGTGCAGAACCCAAAGGCAGAGCATCTAGCTTATAAGCATTATGTTTAAAACCATTTGGTACAAACATCTCTCTGTTAGTGTTAGCTATGGCATCTTGTACAGCTTTGCTGAGTGGAAAAACCTTATGACACTGCTCTGCTAACTTTTTTGCTTTGATTGCTGTTATTTTATCCAAGCTATTGTATCCCAACTGCCATATATTTTCTCATCTTTTTTATCTCTTTTGTATCGTATGGTACTTCTAAGCAAGGCTTATTCCCGTTTCTATGAGTGATGCCAAAAGGAGTGATGATACCACTTTGTGCTGTACATTCTTCGTTTTGAGCATCACTAACTACAAGATAACATTGGTTCATAACAGCGAGTGCTTGCGTGAGTGTTGTAAAGTTCTCTTCTCTTAGTTTCCCCCACCAAGCTGGTACTGCAATGATATCTGCACCTTCTAGTTTTTGCCAAAGCTCTTTAAAACGAAGCTCAAAACATATCAAGATGCCTATCTTTATACCAGCGACTTCAATAATATTTATCCCGTTATCATCTCCAGCTTTCATATACTTGTGTTCATCACCAAACTTAAAGAGTTTTGCCTTAGCTTGGTTATATACTACTTTACCCTTGTGAAAAACCTTGGCAAAGTTAAACACACCTTCCCCTTTTCTCTCTAGCATAGTAAGGATGATGATTTTATCTTGAGAGATTTTTTGTATCTCCTGTGTTGCATAGGTACTAAAGGCTACCATAGCTTCAAAGTCATCATAAGCATAGCCCGTCAAACAAACTTCTGAAGCTACTATAACAGATTTGTCAGGAGTTTGTTTGATGAGAGTGAGGAGTGTTTGAAGATTTTTTTCATACTCTGAAGTTGTCTTAAAAAGTAGTGAACACAATGTGTATCCACTACTAGCACTTAAATTTCTAATACCATTCCCTTTATGTTACAAAATAATTGATGACAAATAAAACACTTAATTTTATGAGAAGAGTTATTGAGGTACCGATGATATTTCCTATCTGACAAGAGCTACAATGTTTATACTGCTTCCCTTCATACTGTGCATAAAAAAAGTAGACAATAATAAGACCAAGCATCGTTGCAAGATTATAATTTTGTAAACTAGATACAATCACTGCATTCTCTTGAGAGAGAAAAAAACTTGCTATGATAGCAAAAGCACCGATAAGCAAGAGTATCTTAAATACCTTAATAATAATATCTCTTTTAAAGACTGTTGGGCAATCATTTTTTGTGATAGCATCTGTTCCAAACTCTAACTTTGAATCAAAAAGTTTTTTCTCCTCTTTATCAAGTCGTACTCGAAAATTTGAACCATAGATATAATCTATCTTTCTTTGAATCGTGATAGATAAATCCCCTTGTGCATCTAAAAATTGCTGATCTCCATCTCTATCTTCATACATAACTTTAATCTTCTCATAGCGGATAGTTTTGGCACTTATCCCTGGAAAATATGCTGTAGTCTCTGTAGGGTGGGTTGTTCCCTCTCTTGTTAAAACCTTAGGGTTGATGAGTTCTAAGTATGTTCCATCTTCTTGTTGGATGATTATGACACAAAGTGGTGATTCTATCTGAAAAGCGGCAAGAGCATCAAGAGAATTTGCTTCCATCGTATCTTTTAGGTCATCTATCAAACTATGTAGAGTTTCATCATAAAACCTCACATTTGCACCAAACTCTAAACTTGGGGTTGTTGGATACTTTGTAATCTCTCTTATCATATTTATTTTCCTTTTATTTAAAAGTCATCATCAAAAGATAAAGAACCTTTAGAGTAATTTGCTACAGTTCCCTCAAAAAAGTTTGTTTTTTGGTCATTAAACTTTGCAAAGTCATCTACCCATTTGATAGGGTTATCAACATTGTAAAGTGCATCAAATCCAACTGAAGTAAGTCTATCGTCAGCTAAAAACTTAATATACTGCTCTACAATCTCATTGGTGAGTCCAAGGATTTGACCTTGCGTAATGTACTGACCCCACTCTATCTCTAATTTGACAGCCTCTTTAAACATTGCTATAACTTCCTCTTTTAACTTATCTGTAAAAAGGTCTGGACGCTCTTTTCTAAGAGTATTTATAAGGTTTTGAAAAAGCACAAGGTGAGTCACCTCATCTCTTTGTATAAAACGGATCATCTGTGCACTTCCTAGCATCTTACCACTTCGTGCAAGCGTATAGATGTAAGCAAAACCACTATAAAAGTAGATGCCTTCCAAAATCTGATTTGCAAAACATGCTTTGACAAAGTTATGCTCAGTAGGATTTGTAGAGAGTTCATCGTAGGTACGAAAAATAGCATCATTTTTTTGTTTGAGCATCATATCTCTACGCCAAAGATCATAAATCTCTTCAGAGTTTGTAGAGATAGAGTCAACCATAACGGCATAACTTTGTGAATGTAATGCTTCTTCAAAAGACTGACGCACCAAGATAAGATTGATCTCAGGGGCAGTTACATAGGGATTTACATTGTCTATAAGATTGTTTGTTTGGAGTGAGTCCATAAAGATGAGCTGGGAAAGTGCTTTGTCGTAAGCATCTTTTTCACTCTCTGTAAGATTTTTATAGTCATTGACATCCCGAGTCATATCAACCTCTTTTGGAAACCAAGTGTTGTTGAGCATCACCTCCCAAAGGTTGTATGCCCATTGGTATTTGATGTTGTTTAGCTCAAAGATACCTGTTGGATTTCCACCAAATATTTTTCTGTCATTGACATCTTCTGTTGATTCTGGATTATATATTTTTTTTCTATTCATTATCTACCCCATTTGTAAAAAGTTCATTATTATAGCAAGTATTACTTTGAATAACAAAGCAAAGCTTTGATGTACAAAGATAAGTTAATCTCTCTTTTGTTTTTTTGTTTTCCAAGTGCAATAAAGTGACCTTGTTCGTACATATAGGTCATTTTGATCTTCTCTTCTACTCCATTTAATTTCAGTACAATAAAGAGCAAACCTGTTCGAGGTAATGTTCTATCTCTTTTGTTTGCTTTTATATCTGTGATGCTTACAAGTGCATCTCTAAAAGAGATCTTTGTACCAATAAAAAGCTCCTTGAAGTTTTTACCCACTTTTTTGGCAGCTTGATAGTGTGCATCTTTTGAGCTTCCATATCCCAAGATATTTAATTCCACCTTACCATCTTGCGAGAGATCACAACCCGTTGGCTTCGCTTTTGTAGCTCCAAACATAAGTGAAGAGAGCATCATTACTGAGAGAAAAATTTTTAACATTACAGATACCTTTTATATTTTTTAAAATCAATTATAGCACTTTATTTAGCAACGGAAGGTTAAACAAACTTGAGTTTTTTACTGCACATTGATTACATACAGCTCCTATAAAACAAACTCTATATAATTTCACATATTTCAAAGGAGAGCTTATGAAGTTTTTATTAACTTTAATATTAGCGATTACAATTATGAATGGATTTGACCTCACGCCTTATAAGGGCAAGATAGAAAAACTCAGTGATGAAGAAAAGTATGTACTACTTAGTAAGGGTACAGAGTCCCCATATACTGGAAAATATACAGATGAAAAAACTTCAGGTGTTTATCTCTGTAAGATATGTGGCACACCCCTTTACAAATCAAGCGATAAATTTGACTCACATTGTGGTTGGCCTAGTTTTGATGACACCATTGCTGGTGCTGTCAAACGCGTTCTTGATGCTGATGGAAGACGGGTAGAGATTGTATGTGCTACTTGTGGTGGGCATCTTGGTCATGTGTTTGAGGGGGAGGGTTATACCACTAAAAATACACGACACTGTGTTAACTCTATCTCACTCGAACTCAAACCAAAAGAGCAAAAAGCACTCGCTCCCAACATAAAAAAAGCATACTTTGCTGGTGGATGTTTCTGGGGAGTTGAGTACTACTTAGAAAAGCTTGCTGGTGTGAGTGAAGTCACCTCTGGTTTTATGGGTGGTCATGTGAAAAACCCAAGCTATTATGAGGTTGTTCGCACCGATACAGGTCACCTAGAAGCAGTAGAAGTGATCTACGATAGTTCTAAAATCTCTTACAAACAGATAGCAAAAACATTTTTTGAGATTCATGACCCAACACAGAAAAATGGACAAGGTCCAGACATAGGGCATCAATACCTCTCTGCCGTATTTGTCAACAATGACCAAGAGAGAGAAACTACAAATGAACTCATCAAACAACTCCGTTCAAATGGCTATGATGTCGCGACACGAGTAAGAGATGCAAGTGATTTTTATCCTGCAGATGAAGGGCATCAAAACTACTATGCCAAAAAAGGCTCAATACCTTATTGCCATGGATATACAAAGAGGTTTTAACTCTTAAAAGTATCAGATATAAGAAAAATATAAAAGATTGACTCAAGGCAATAAAACATTAAGAGTCTCTTTGATAGAATAGCCAAAACAATTATTAAAGGAATGATATGAGCGAAAATACTACATTTGAAGAGCAGTCTTTAGAGTACCACAGAACACAAAATGAATTTGACACAAACGGAAAAACAGGGACTTTACTAACAAAAGCATGTGATACAAATGAGGAACTCTCGATGGCATACAGCCCAGGAGTTGCGTATCCTTGTTTAGAGATACAAAAGGATGCAGAAAAAGCTTACGAATATACCAACAAAGGCAATCTTGTTGCAGTTGTGAGTGACGGTACAGCAGTGCTTGGTCTTGGAGACATCGGTCATTTGGCAGGTAAGCCTGTTATGGAAGGAAAGGGTGTTTTATTTAAAGCTTTTGCAAATGTTGATGCAGTAGATATTGAGCTCAATACAAAAGATACAGACGAGATTATCAACATCGTAGCGGCTATGGCAGATAGTTTTGGTGGTATCAATCTTGAAGATATCTCAGCTCCTAGATGTTTTGAGATAGAAAGACGCCTTAAAGAGATCTGTGATGTTCCAGTATTTCATGATGACCAACATGGTACAGCTGTTATTACAACTGCAGGACTTTTAAATGTTATTGAGATGAGTGGCAAAGATGCACAAGATCTTAAAGTTGTCGTAATCGGTGCTGGTGCATCTGGGATTGCTTGTGCAACTATGTACAAATCTATCGGTGTAAAAAACATTACTATGCTTGATTCTAAAGGTGTTATCCACAATGGTAGGGATGACTTAAATGAGTACAAAAAACTTTTTGCTTTTGATACTGATGATAGAACTTTAGAAGATGCAATGAAAGATGCAGATATGGTGCTTGGTCTATCCCAACCAGATCTTATCACTCCCGAGATGGTAAAAGGTATGTCTAAAGAGAGTCCTATCATTTTTGCTTGTGCAAATCCAAATCCTGAGATAAAACCAGAAGTAGCAAAAGCTGCAAGAGAAGATATCATAATAGGAACAGGGCGTAGTGATTATCCTAACCAAGTAAACAATGTACTAGGTTTTCCTCAAATCTTTAGAGGTGCACTTGATGTTCGCGCAACAAAAATCACAGAAAACATGAAAATAGCAGCTTCACGCGCACTCGCATCACTCGCAAAAGAGGAAGTTCCCGCACATGTAAAAAAAGCAAATGGCCGTAAAGATATGTCATTTGGACATGACTACATCATCCCTTCAGCATTTGACAGAAGAGTGCTTGTTTATGTAGCTTCTGCAGTTGCACAAGCAGCTATTGAAGATGGTGTTGCTCGTGTGAAAGATTTTAACCTTGAAGCGTATAAAGCTAAACTCGAAAGACTTGCACAACACCTTGATGGTAAAGCCTAACAATTGGTTTGATTGTTGTAATAATTAGTGGTTTTCACTCGTTCCTAAGCTCCAGCTTTGGAATGGATATCTCTCTTTGTTAGTGTTTATTTCTAAATGGGTTAAGGTGTGTGTATGCATTCCCATCGGGGACGATGGGAACAAGATGGGGATGACGGTAATTATCAAGTTGACAATTATTTTCTACTAGCTCTTTTTCTTTCGTTTTCTGTAAGAAATTTCTTACGGATACGGATGGATTTTGGAGTTACTTCAAGAAGCTCATCATCTTCTATCCATTCTAGTGCACGCTCTAAAGACATATTTCTAAATGGTACAAGTTTGATAGCCTCATCAGCTCCTGATGAACGAACATTTGACTGTGCTTTACCTTTGATAGGATTTACAACTAAGTCGTTTGAGCGAGAGTGCTCACCGATGATCATACCCTCATACACCTCTGTTTGAACACCGATGAAAAGAACACCACGATCCTGGATACCAAAGAGTGAAAAAGCAAGAGTAGACCCAGGTGTCATAGAAACAAGCGCACCATAACTTCTTGACTCAACACTTCCTGTAAATGGACGGAACTCTAAGAAAGAGTGGTTCATAACACCCTCACCTTTTGTGTCTGTTAAAAACTGTCCACGAAAACCGATGAGTGCACGAGCAGGAATCTCAAACTCAACTCTTTGAAAACCTGCACCCATAGGAAGCATCGATTTCATCTCAGCTTTTCTCTTACCAAGACGCTCGATAACAGTCCCTGAAAGTTCTTCAGGAACATCAATGACAAGATGCTCAAATGGTTCACATTTAACACCTTCTATCTCTTTTACAATAACTTCTGGACGAGAGATAGAGAACTCAAAATCTTCACGACGCATATTTTCTGCAAGAATAGTGATTTGAAGTTCACCACGACCACTTACTTTAAATTTACCCTCACCAACAGTCTCTAACTTCATAGCAACATTTGTATTCATCTCAAACTCTAAACGCTCACGAAGTTTATTACTTGTTACATGCTTACCCTCTTTACCAGCAAGTGGAGAATCATTCACTGCAAAGACAACTGTAAGTGTCGGCTCTTCGATGTGCATTGGGTCAAGTGCAACTGGATTGCTAGGATCTGCAACAGTATCACCAACATCAACAGTTTCCATACCAGCAAATGCTACGATATCTCCAGCCTCTGCTTGGTCAATTTCCATACGGTTAAGACCATGAAAACCGATGAGTTTAGAGATTTTTCCCTTGACCATCTCACCATCGCTTTTTGCCAACATGATATTGTCACCCTTGTTAACCGTACCATTGAAAATACGGCTAATCCCGATTTTACCAACATAGTTGTCATAATCAAGTGTAAATACTTGTGCTTGAAGTGAATTAGAAGCATCACCTTCTGGCTCTGGAACATCGTTGATGATAGATTCAAAAATACACTCAAAGTTTCCATCAGGATCACTCATATCCATCTTAGCAATACCATCACGAGCAGCAGCATAAATAATAGGGAAATCTTGTTGATCATCAGTAGCATCCATATCTGCAAAAAGGTCAAACATCTCATCCACAACACGGTCTGGATCAGCAGAGTCTTTATCTATTTTGTTAATAACAACGATCGGTTTTTTACCAAGAGCTAACATCTTCTTAACAACAAACTTAGTTTGAGGCATAACACCTTCATAAGCATCAACCAGCACTAACACGCCATCAACCATCTTAAGAACCCGCTCAACCTCTCCACCAAAGTCAGCGTGACCCGGAGTGTCAATAATGTTAATCTTGTAATCTTTGTAACGAATGGCTGTATTTTTAGAAAGGATCGTGATTCCACGCTCTTTTTCTAAATCATTTGAGTCCATTGCTCTTTCATCATGTTGTTCATGATCACTAAATGTACCAGACTGCTCTAGTAGTCCATCAACGAGTGTGGTTTTACCGTGGTCAACGTGTGCTATAACAGCGATATTTCTAATTTTTTGCATGCTAAGTGTTTCCTTCGTAGGTTTGTGGGAATATTCCGACTTAATTTTCGCGAATTATACCCAAATTATGTTATTATTACCATAAAGTGTTTGAGTATAATAGATAATAGGAATTTCTAAGGTATGAACTCTATAAAATTTGAATATCCAAACGAATTAGAAGAAATATTTGATAAATTGGATAGTTTCGATCTGAAAGTCATTATAGTTGGTGGCTATGTAAGAGACTTTTTTTTAGGAGTAAAATCAAAAGATATAGATATAGAAGTCTTTGGTTTATCAAAGATAGATGCACTTATAGATATACTTCAAGAGTTTGGTGAGGTAAATCTTGTTGGTAAAAGCTTTGGAGTCTGTAAACTTCACTACAAAGAGTTAGATCTTGACTTCTCTATGCCAAGAGTTGACAATAAGACCTCTAGCGGTCATCGCGGATTTCAAGTTACTACCAAAAAAGAGCTTCACTTTAGTCAGGCATCTTCAAGAAGAGACTTTACCATCAATTCAATGGGTTATGATACCTACAATAAAAATATTTTAGACCCATTTAATGGGCTTGATGACCTCCGCAACAAAAAACTTAAATTTGTAAATAAAAAAAGTTTTGTAGAGGATCCTCTTAGGGTGCTCCGTGCCATGGGGATGGTAGCTAGATTTGAGCTAAGTGTACAGAGAGATACGCTAAGATTATGCCATCAAATGGTTGCCCAAAATCTCTTAGATGAACTCCCAAAAGAGAGGATTTACGAGGAATTTAAAAAACTCTTTTTAAAAGCACAGAGACCATCACTTGGATTTTACTTTTTAAAAGATATTAGTGCGACTCACTTTTTTAGTGAACTTGTTTTTGAAGATGCCGTTTTGCAAAAAGCTCTCTTGTCTTTGGACAATTTTCAGACTAACAAAACAAGAGATGCACAAACTAACATCAAACTTTTGTTAGTTTTACTTTGCTACCCTCTTGATGAGAGAAAAACTAACTCATTTTTACTCAAACTCACCAACAACAAAAAGTTTTCTGATGTTATCGTGATCATGCAAAATAATTTGAAAACTATAAAGAAAAAACATGATACTTACAGCCTCAAAAAACTAGCCACCACTTCAAAGATAAATGAACTCTGTCTCCTCTTAGATGCACAAGGATTTGACTCAAAACAGATCTATGAAAAAGCAAAAAAAGTAAATATCCTACATGAGGCAGAGCCTATGCTTCTCAAAGGAAAAGATCTGATACAACTCGGTTTAAAACCCTCTAAAAAGTTCTCAAAGATACTTACCACACTCTATGATGCACAACTCAAGGGTGGATTGAAAACTAAAAAAGAGGTTATAGATTTTTACTATCTATCTCTATGACAGTATGGACATTCCCACGAGGTTTAAAATCTGCAGTAAGCTTTAAACTCTTTGGCTTTATCTTCTCCCAAATAACATCATAAATCTCATTGGCAGAGTTTTCATGAGAGATATTTTTAAACATGAATGAGTTAATGTAAAGTTTGAGAGCTTTTAACTCTACTACAAACTCATCAGGCGTATATTCTATATATATGGTCGCAAAATCTGGATAACCGCTTCGTGGACAAAGTGCCATAAACTCAGGCAATGTTACCTTGATGAGATAATCTTTTTTATGCTCATTAGGCCATATCTCCAAATCTTTTTTAACATCAAAATCTCTTATCTCTTTTTCACCGTATCTCATTTTTATCCTTCTAGTTTTTCTAATGGTGCTAAGTATTTACCCTGAATGTAGTCGATACCTAACGAAACAACTTTCTTTTTTTTGTCTTTATCTTCTATCATCTTCACCCATGTTTTAACATCTCTATCTTTTGCCATTTTTACAAACCCACTAAGTATAATTTTATCATTTTCATTAAGTTTTTTTGTATAGTGTGTATCAAAACGAACAGCATCTACATTTAACTCTCTAAAATATAAAAAGCTTGTATGAGATGCACCAAGCTTATCTAAAGCTATGAGTACGCCATCAGCTCGTAAAGTATCAAGTACATCCTTGTATCTGTCTACTCTGGAGTAGTATTCTCTCTCATTTAGAATGAACATAATTTTATGTTTCAGATCTTTATTTTTTTTAAATAATTCTTTAAACTCACTCAAAAATTTATAGTTTCTTATGCTAGTTGGAGAGATATTTAAAGCAAATATCTCTTGGTTTTGTCCCATACACTTCTCTATAGTATTTCTTAGTATCATCAAGTCAAAATCCACCATAAGCCTGAGTTTATCCAAGATTTTCATATATTCTTTTGGATGGAGTTCTTTACCACAAGGGCTAACTAGCTTTACAAAACACTCATTCATTACGATTTTATCACCCTCGAAGATAGCTTGTTTTTTCATTACAAATGATTTGTTTGCCAATGCTTTGATGACAAAGCTCTCTAGCTCATTTGGGCTTATCTCTTCATATTTTGAACTTTGTATCTTATGGTTTCTATTTTGTTTTTGTATCTCAAAAAGATTTTCTATAAGATACTCAAGGTTATAAGAATAAGTTGTATCATTGATAGCTCCTGAGATTTTTACCTCTATATCATTGACTTTTAGCTCATCACTCTTAAGACACATCAACTCCATAATAGTAGTATATTGCTCTTTATTACCTTTAAGCCCAACTACAAAATCACCATTTTTGATATGCCCAAAAGGGTAATTAATGATTTTCTTGCTTTTGAGATATTCAGATATCCATCGACTCACTTCATGTAAAACCTTGTCACCATTTTGGATCCCATAACGAGTATTTATATCTTCTATATTATCACAACTAATGAGGATTAATGTGTACTCTTTTTTAGCAATTATCTCTTTACTTAGATACTCATATAGGTACTCTTTTGTAAAGGCATTAGTCACACTATGCGTAATCTTTGTCTCAAAACCATTATAAATAAGATAAAAGATAAAGTAGATACTAAAAACTAATACGACAATAGATTCTATATAAAAAGATGCACTAAGATTTTGATAAGAGTTAATAAGAGTATGGAAGATAAGAGCTAAAACTAGCCCAAAAATAGGAAGTCCCATCCTAAGAGCTAACTTAAAACGATACTCCCTCTCCTTTGTTTTTGGTAAAAGCATTAGAAAATTTAAACGATCTTAAACATCTAAGTGTTTTACATCTTTTGCATGTGTTTCGATGTAGTTACGACGAGGTTCAACCTCATCACCCATGAAAAGAGTAAAGGCATCTGAAGCTACCTCTGCATCTTCAATGCTTACTTGAAGAAGTACACGGTTTTCTGGTGTCATTGTTGTTTCCCAAAGTTGTTCAGGGTTCATCTCACCAAGACCTTTGTAGCGTTGAATGTAGGCACCCTTATTTGCATAGTCAATCACACTTTGGAGTATATCTAAAATATCATCTTCAAACTTGATATCCCACTCTTGTATCTTCTTGTAAACAAATGAAGCTTCATTGAAGTGAGGTGCTGCAAAAAGCTCATCATTGATAAGTAACTCTTCCATACCACCTTTTGTTTGAACAAAAAGATGAATACTATCTTCACCTACAGTCTTTGTTAAGATATTATTACCTGTTTGAGTTAAAAATTTCTCAACTTCATCATACATTTTTTCAATACTTAAACCAATAAGATCTGGATTTTCTATAAAATGACGAATCAGCTCTACAAGTGCATATCTACGCTCTAAAGCTACAAGTGAACCACGGTAATGATCAACCATCTTAAAGTAAGATACAAGATCTTGATGCCCTATAGAGTCAACCTCTAAAGACTCAACTCCATTATCAATAAGGAAGTCATTCATCTCTCTATCATCTTTAAAGTAAATCTCTTTTTTACCTTTTTTATAACGAAAAAGTGGTGGTTGAGCTAGGTATAAGTAGCCTTTTTCAACTACATCACGAAAATGTCTGAAAAAGAAAGTAAGCAATAAAGTCTGGATATGAGATCCATCTACATCCGCATCGGTCATGATGATGATTTTATGGTAACGAAGTTTTTCTTCTTTATACTCTTCACCAATACCACAACCCATAGCTGTAATCATGTTTGTAATCTCTTCTGATTTTAAAATCTTTTCTAAACGAGCTTTCTCAACATTTAAAATCTTACCTTTAAGCGGTAAAATCGCTTGGTATACTCTATCTCGCCCTTGTTTTGCTGAACCACCTGCTGAGTCCCCTTCCACTAGATAAAGTTCAGAGATAGTTGCATCTTTAGACTGACAGTCAGCTAACTTACCAGGAAGTGTTCCAACACTCATCACATCTTTACGACGCGTAAGTTCTCTTGCTTTTTTTGCAGCTTCACGACCACGAGCAGCAGCTAATGCTTTAGAAACAATAGCCTTTGCTTCAATAGGGTTTTCCTCAAAGTACTTAGAAAGTAGTTCGTAAGTTTGTTTTTGCACAAGTGGACGCACATAAGTATTTCCAAGTTTACCTTTTGTTTGACCTTCAAACTGAGGTTCAGGTACACGAGCAGATACAATGGCAATAAGACCTTCACGAACATCATCACCAGAGATTTTTACATCTTTTTCTTTTGCAGCACCGTTTTTAGAGTTGTAGTTAGAGATAACACGAGTAAGACCAGCACGGAAACCTGCTTCATGTGTACCACCATTTGGAGTACGAATATTATTTACAAAAGAAGCAAGTTTTTCTTCATAAGTATCATTATACATAAGTGCTACATCAAATTCTATATCTTCTATTTGTGCAGAAAATGAAAATACTTTTGCAACTTCTTGTTTCTTGTTCATGTCTGAAACATACTGAGCTATACCACCCTCAAAGTGATAAGTCTCTTTTGTTCCTGTTCTTTCATCTTCGTAGATAATTGTAATGAAAGGATTTAGATATGCTAACTCTTTAAAGCGACGAGCTAAATACTCATACTCAAAAGTTGTAATTTCAGTAAATATAGATGCATCTGGTGAAAACTCTATAGTTGTTCCATGCTTACGAGTCTTACCTATGATAGCTAGTGTTTCTTGAGGGATACCCTCTTTAAAGTTTTGTTCAAAAATCTCACCTTCACGGTAAATGGTCATTTTCAAGTCAGATGAAAGTGCATTTACAACAGAAACACCAACACCATGTAGTCCACCTGAAACTTTATAAGTATCTTTATCGAATTTACCACCAGCGTGAAGAACGGTAAGAACAACAGTAGCTGCACTCATTCCCTCAGTCGGATGCATCCCTGTAGGGATACCGCGACCATTATCACTTACCTTACATGTACCCTCTTTAGTTAAAGTTACTTTGATAGTATCGCAGTGTCCTGCCATAGCTTCATCAATAGAGTTATCTATAACTTCATATACTAGGTGGTGTAATCCACGATGACCAGTATCACCAATATACATCCCTGGTCTTTTTCTAACAGCTTCAAGTCCTTTTAGAACTTTAATATTACTAGCACCGTAATTTTCCATTAACATCTCCACTTTTAGCCATATTTGGCATTATTGGAGATATTTTAGCAAAATTTAGCTAAAAAGAAGTTTTATATTATTTTTTTAATTTTGGATTGCATAATTTTTATTTAAATAACAATAGGCATAACTATCGTTTTAAAATTTTCATCACTAAGAATAAATGGTAGGTTATTTTCATTGAGTCCTATGTTAAACTCTGATGTGTTGATAGAGTTTAAAAAGTCTAAAAGATATCTAGAATTGATAGCTATACTAAAAGATTCACTAAAACCTGTAGTAAAGTTTATATCTGTTTTAGCTTCTATATTATCATCACTTAAACTCTCAAATGCAATAGTATCATTTAAAAAAGTGATTTTAACATCTATAGAAATTGTAGTTATTTGTTTTATAGCACTGATTATTTCTGATTTTGGCAATACCAAATTATATGTTATCTCTTTAGGAATTATTCTTGAATATTCAGGAAATTTACCATTTATGAGTTTTGTAAAAAATGTATATTGTTTAGAATGAATAACAAGATTTGTTTCATCATAATAAAGTTCTATGTCATTAAAGAAAAGTTTTTGAATCTCTACAATAGCTTTTTTAGGAAGAATGATAGAAAGTTCAGATGCTCCAGAGTTAGGGATATTAACAATAGCAAGTCTTCTAGTATCTGTAGATGCAAAGTTTATGCTATCTGTTTTTATATCTATGAGAGCACCATTGAGTTCAAATTTAGGGTTATTATTGTCTATGGCTGGTGTAATCTTTTTAAGTGATTCTATAAGAGCATGAGATTCTATAGATATACGAGCTTTACCTTCATAAGAGGGAAATTCAGGAAATTCATTGTGTGAAAATACAGGAAGCTTAAATTTTGAATGCGATTGAGAGATAAATAGAGTATCATTTTTAAGTTCTAGTTTTATATTGTCATCTTTAAGTATGCGAACTATATCTAAAAACTTTTTACCATTAGCAGTGACTGAACCAATTTGCTCTATATTGACATTGTCAGTAGTTACTAAAAAACCTATCTCATAGTCAGTAGCTTTTAAAGTAAGTTGATTATTTGAAGCATCTAAATAGACATGAGATGTTATTTGAGATGTATCTTTTTTTTCTAAAAATGGTTGTGCTGATATTAGGATATTTTCTAATACAGATTTTGAGATATTGATGAGCATATATTTTCCTATATATTTATATATTTTTAGTAGCTAGTAGTAGGGGGATGTGAATAAGTGAATAACACCATTGCAACCCTTTGTACTAGTAAATACTTATGTGATGAACGAGAGCAAGCTAATTCACATTGCTTCACATGAGAGATTATATCTTTTTTTTACTTTTTTTACAATTTTAACTATTTGCAGTGATTTTATTTGTCAACTCTTCGATTTTTACTTTAAAGTCCTCATCATTTTGCATGAGGGAATTTATCTTTTTCAATGTATGACTTATGGCTGTGTGATCTTTCATACCAAAGTACAGTGCAAGTTGTGGCATAGTGTTTTGAGTGAGTTCTCTACAAAGATAGATACATATTCTTCTTGCATAAACAAGATTTCTACTTCTTCCTTTAGAGCGAATCTCACTTGGTTTGATATTTAAGTCTTTAGAGACAAATTTTGTAATGTTATCAAGAGTAAGATTTGCACGGTTTTCTTGAACTTGATCTTTGAGTACATTTTTTGTAAACTCTAAGTCTATGTCAACATGCATCAGTTGTGAATAGGCATGAAGCTTTGAGAGGATGCCCTCTATCTCACGAACATTAGATTCTATCACTGTTGCTATGTAGTTGATGATCTCTGGTGTAAGATTTACTTTGTTTAGTTCACATTTATTTTTTATGATAGCTATTTTTGTTTCAAGTTCAGGTGGTTGGATATCTGCTACGAGTCCATGTTCAAATCTACTTTGGAGTCTTTTTTCTAGTCCAGCTATCTTTTTTGGGTGTTTATCTGCAGTGAGGATGATCTGTTTTCCTGCACCTTTAAGTGCTTCAAAGGTGTGAAAAAATTCTTCTTGAATAATATCTTTGTTACTTAAAAACTGGATGTCATCTATGAGTAATATGTCACATTTACGGTACTTGTCTTTAAAGTTATCCATAGTATGGTTTCGTACATGGCGTAAAAAGTCATTTAAAAACTGCTCACTTGTTGTAAAGATGACATTTTTTCCTTGATTTTGCAAAACATTACCCGCTGCTTGCATAAGGTGGGTTTTGCCAAGACCAACACCACCATAGATAAAAAGAGGATTATAAGTTTGCCCTGCTTTTTCACTCACGCTTTTTACAGCAGCATAAGCAAACTGGTTTGATCCACCAACCATAAAATTATCAAAAGTATGTGAAGGGTTAAGAAGTGAGTGTTGTAGAACCTTTGGTACCTGCGAAGTGGACTTTTTTCTTTTATCGAAAGATTTTTTAAGTCCTATTTTTACTGTTACTTTTGTAGAGGTTTTTACTTCAAAAAGATGTTCTATCTTTGTTGTGTATTTATTTTTTATCCAGTTACTCACAAGAGCATTAGGAGCATAATATATAGCTAAATCACTTGAAGATTTTTTTTCATCATATGTGAGTTGTTTAATGTAACGCTTATATTCTACTTCAGTAATCTCATCTTTAAGTTGTAAAAGTATCTCTTGACCTATATTCACATTTCACCTTTTTTATTCACTTGAATTATGTGAATAGTATCGTACTATTCCATAAATAAGGATTAATTTTATGCTTTACATGTGAATATCTTTTTTAGTAATTACAAAATATATATACTCTTGTTCACTCTTTTTAGGTGTGATATGTGTGTACTTTTCACTTTGGATGAGTTCTAAGTTTTGTGGAAGTTCTTGGAGCATCTTTTCATGGTTGTATTGGACTATGTTAAGTCCAGCACATTGGATAGGTCCATCTACTCTAAAAGTACTGATGATGGCTTTTGCACCTTTTTTTAAGCTTTTTGATAAAACTTCAAAATATTTTTGTCGCTCTTTTTTTGTAAGCAAAAAATGAAATACAGCCCTATCATGCCAAATGTCGAACTTTTTTAGGGTTTTAAAATTTAATATATCATCACAAACATACTCTAGTGCATCATCTTGTAATCTTTGTTTTACTATATCTAGGGATGTTTTAGAGGTATCAAGGAGAGTGATATTTTTATACCCATCATGGAGTAAATTATCTACAAGAAATGATGCACCACAACCAACATCAATGATGTTTGCATCATCTTTTAAATACTTTTTTATTGCATCTATAGATTTTTGTGGTGAGGATTGATGCCAAAGTACTTGTGTGTAATCGGTACTTTGAAATATCGAGTCCCAATGTTCTTTTCTTAAGTGTGAAGAGTTTGTTTCAATAATCATGAAATAAATTTTCCCTACTTTTTCTTGAGAATACTTATACCTAGACCAGTTTGAACACCATATCCAGCTTGAGCCCAGCCTTTTAGTCCACCTTTTAAAGTTGTTGCGTTTTTATAGCCCATTTTTCTTAGTACCTGAGCAGCTAAAGCACCACGACCTCCCCTGCGACAAAAGGTTACTATGAGAGCATCTTTGTCATCAAGTAGTTTGTTAGCTTTCCATTCTAAATTTCCACGAGTTATAGAGATAAAATTTTCTTGATTCATCTCATTGGATGGGATGTTACCCTCCGCTCTTTGCTCACTCTCTCTTACATCTAGGACTATAACATCTTCCTCTGCATTTAAAAGATGTTTGAGTTGTTTAGGTGTCATCTGCCCTACCTCTTTTTGAGCACTTTTGACTAGGTCCATTTTGCTCATATCTTTTGCAACTAAAGTATTGCTTGATGCTAGAACTAACACTAACAAGATTGTTTTCATATTTTTTCTCATCTTAATTCCCTTTAAATTTAGCTTTTTAGCTAAATAGATGTATGAATTGTAGTCTTTAGAGACTTAAATAAAAGTTAATTGTTTAAATTACTAAATAGCTTTAGTTTCGCTATAATTTGTTTAATAAACTACTATGAGGTTATAAATGTTAAATATGGAAGATAAAATAAAAATCTTTAAAGCTCTTGGGAATGAAACAAGATTTAAGATTTTTAAAAATATATTTACAGGTGGATATGCTTGTTCTATTGACAATTCACAACCAAAAGATGATCTTATAGCTCAGGCTACTTGTGTAACGAGTATTGCAGAGCATTTTGACTTTGCCTTGCCTACCATCTCTCGACATCTAAAAGAGATGCGAGATGCAAAGATTATTACAATGACAAAAAATAAAAATAAAATTTATATTGAACCAAATATTCAAACGATGAGAGAGATAGCTGGGTGTTTTGAAACTTTAGTAGATGATTATGAAAAAGGCAGACTCTATCAATTTGATAATACAAAGTGATTTAAAGTGACAATACTCGGAATAGATCCAGGAACAAGAAATATGGGTTACGCCCTCATTTCTCTAAGCAATGGAAAAATAGCACTCATAGAAGCAGGTCTTATAAAGATGAAAGCAGATGAGTTGCAGTTTCAAATACCTCAGATGGTGGAAGCTTTTGAGGGTATCTTTGCTAAACATACCATAGATCAAGTAGCTATGGAAGATATATTTTACGCTCACAATCCAAAAACTACTATCAAGTTAGCACAGTTTAGAGGTGCAATCTCCTTATGCATCTTACAGCAGTTTGGCCAGTTTCATGAGTACACAGCTCTGCAGGTCAAAAAAGCACTTACGGGCAATGGAAAGGCGGCAAAAGAGCAGGTAGCTTTCATGGTCAAAAGACTTTTAGGCATCAAAAAAGAGATAAAACCACTCGATATAACAGATGCCATAGCAGTTGCTATAACACACTCACAAAGAGTAAAACTCAAGGCTAGTAAAAAATGAAATTGTTATTACTTGAAGATGATACAGCTTTATCAAATATTTTGATAGATTTTTTAGAAGAGTCTTATGAAGTAGTGCATACTTATAGCATGAAAAAAGCACTGAGTCTGAGTGAAGAAAATCGGTTTGACATCTATATCTTTGATATCAACCTCCCTGATGGTGATGGCATCTCGTTGTTACGAGAGTTGCGAGCTTTTAATGATGAGACACCAACTATCTTTATTACGGCTTTTCATAGTGTAAAGTATCTTCAATCTGCATTTGAATCAGGTGCAAATGATTTTATTAAAAAACCTTTTGATTTAGAAGAGCTTGCACAAAGAATCGAAAATATCAAAAAACATTTTGGTATAGATGCTTCTATAAAGTTGACACAAGATATCAGTTTTGATACTAGCAAACATCTTCTTTTAGCTCCAAGTAAGGAGATACACCTCTCCCATAAAGAGAGTGAATGTTTGCATTATTTTTATAAAAATCGTCATCGCGTTATCAGTTCTGATGAACTTTTACAAAACTTTTGGTCTTTAGAAGAGATGCCAAGTGATGATACGATCCGTACAATCATAAAAAAATTGAGAAAATATATAGGAAAAGAGCATATAGTAAATATACGCGGGGAAGGATATAGGTTTGAATGAGTTAGAGAAAAAATCATTTTCCTCTTTTTTGACCCTCTATCTAGTTTCCTCTGCAGTTTTTATCCTCTTGCTTGGAAACTGGTACTACAATGCACAGAAAAATGCCATAGAAAATGAAGTCTATTATAAACTTATACATCTAGCAGATAAAATTTCTGGTCGTATTATAAATGCCCAAATGAAGAGTACCGTCTTAACATTACCCTATGAAGAAGGTTATGAATATGAGCTTATTCCAACTATTGATGCTAAAAAATATAAAGAGGATTATTTTGAAAAAGGGAGATACAAAGTGCTTATCTCTGCATCACCCCAAGAGCATCTCAATATCGCTTATGTCATCGTAAAAACACAAAGTTATTTTAAGAAACTTCGTAGTTTGCAATTACTTGTTTTACTTGTTGTAGGAGTTGTTTTAGTTTTTGTCGGTTTTGTTAGTTTTTTTCTTGCGCGTTTATTTATGAAACCTTTGCGTAGTCGAGTGGAGCAGATAGAAAATTTTATACAAGATGTATCACATGAGTTAAACACACCTATCACAGTTTTAAAGATGAGTGCAAGTAGAGGGATGAAAAAAAAAGTCTATGATGAAAAGATATTTCAAAATATCTCCATAAGTACCAAACAGCTCGAGAGCATCTATAAATCCCTAGCATTTTTAAACTTTAAACAGGAGACCCCACCAGCAGAGTTAGTGAAGCTCAAAGATACAGTTGAAGATACGCTACGCTATTACACTGAACTCATTGACGCAAAACATATAAAAATTGTTACCGAACTAGAGGATGTTACATTGAGTATGGTTCCATCAAGAGCTGAACTGCTTTTTTCTAACCTTCTCTCAAACGCTATCAAATATTCTATGCCAGAGACTACGATAACTATGAAACTTACAAAAGAGTATTTTATTATTATAGATGAAGGTATGGGTATAAAAGAGAGTAAACTGCAAGAGATTTTTGAGATCTACAAAAGAGATTCTAGTTTAGCTGGAGGTTTTGGGGTGGGACTTAGTATAGTAAAGCAGATATGTGACACTTATGATATAAGAGTAGAAGTAAAGTCAGAGCTGGATAAGGGAAGTAGTTTTAAATTGTACTTTTACTTAAAATAAGAGTAAAATTGTCTTTTAATTGATATTCATCAAGTATATGTGATTAAATATAAGATAGTATACCAATTACGCAACAGAACCTTATTTTCTTTCTCCTATTTTAAGTAATATTTTTTGTTGATGTGTCCAATACTTATGTATTAGGAGTTCGTTCGCTAGATCCAACATAAAGTTGTCTCGGGCGAGCTATCTTAATGCTCTTTTGCTGACGGAGTTCACTCCACTGTGCTATCCACCCAGGCGTTCTTCCAATCACAAATACTACAGCAAACATCTCTTTTGGTATCTTTAAAGCTTGAAGAATAAGTCCTGAATAAAAGTCAATGTTTGGATAAAGTCCACGCGAAACAAAGTACTCATCACTCAATGCAATTTGCTCTATCTTGTTTGCTACCTCTACAAGTTCACTACTGATACCAAGTTCTTCCATAAGTTCATTGCGAATCTCTTTGAGAATGGTTGCACGGGGATCAAAGTTCTTATAAACTCTGTGACCAAAACCCATCAGTCTAAACGGATCATCTTTATCTTTAGCTTTGCCTATGAACTCATCCACTCTATCTACGCTCCCAATCATCTCTAGTTGGCGTATAACACTTTCATTTGCTCCACCATGACTTCTCCCCCAAAGTGCACCAATCCCAGCACTTATAGCAGCGTAAGGATGAGCCATAGTGGATGCAAGGTTTCGCACAGCAGTTGTTGAAGCATTTTGTTCATGGTCTGCATGGAGTGTAAAGATGGTGTCGAGAGCCTTGATTTCTACATCTTTAAGTTCTACATATTCGTGAGGATAGGCTCTGAGCATATTTAAAAAGTTTTCAGTAAAACCCTTGTTTAAATCTGGATAGATGATAGGAAGCCCATTGGAATATCGGTAAGAAAATGCAGCAAGAGTTGGAATCTTTGCTACGATTCTGTTTGCCATCTCTTGATATTCCGCTGCAGTTGTAATCTCTAAGTGTTTAAAATAAAAAGTAGCAAGAGCAGATACACCCGCAGAGAGTATCGCCATAGGGTGTGCACCATCTGGAAATGAATCAAAGAGTTTTTTTATACCCTCATGCACAAAAGAACGCTTTTGCATCTCTAGCTTAAAGTCTGTGAGCTCATCCTGAGATGGTAGTTCACCATAAATTAAAAGATATGCTGTATCTAAAAAGCTTTTTTCTTTTGCCATGAAGGAGATATCATAGCCCCGATACATAAGTTGTCCTGCATCACCATCGATATAGGTTATCTTTGATTGACATGATGCAGTTGAGGTGTAGCCCTCATCATAGGTAAACATACCTGTCTCTTTGTAAAAGCTGGATATATCCACAACAGATGGACCAACTGTTGCATCAAGTATGTTAAACTCATAGGTTTTCCCATCACGATTATTTGTGATTGTTATTGTATTTTTTGACATTATTAACCTTTTAAAAGTAATTTATGAAAAATTATATCATATAAATAATGATTATATTTCCCATTTGTTACTTTTGTTTGTATACACTTTCAACATGAAGTGAATCCTTTTATCCTAAATTAGATTCTACTTTAAATAATAAAATAAGACTAGTTACTTTTGTATGAATCCAAAAGTAACTCAGGAGGTTTTCTTTGAATGATTCTAGTTTAAATAATATACCAGAAACTGGTATAGCTGGTTTAAAAAAATATTGGCAGAATGATCTGATTTCAGGTTTTCTTGTTTTCTTGATTGCTCTACCATTAAGTTTAGGTATTGCTATGGCATCAGGTTTACCGCCTATGGCAGGTATTTTAAGTGCTATTGTTGGTGGTGTACTTGTTTCACGCGTAAATGGTTCATTTGTCACTATTACTGGTCCTGCCGCAGGGTTGATTGTTGTTATTTTAGATGCAGTGCAAACAATGGGTGATGGCGATCCTATTGCTGGGTATCGATTTGCATTAGCGGCTATTGCAGTTGCTGGTTTATTACAAATTGTGATGGGTCTTTTAAAGGCAGGAAGCCTAACAGCTTTTTTCCCTACCTCTGTGGTTCATGGTATGTTGGCCGCTATTGGTATTATCATCATCACCAAGCAAGTTCATGTGATGTTAGGTGTAACACCTGAAAAAGGAAGTCTCTTTTCTTCTATGGCTCAGATTCCACATAGTATTATGCATATGAATATAGATGTTGGTACTATTGGTATTGCTGGTTTAGCAATTATGATTTTATGGAGCTTTATAAAACAACCGATGCTTAAGAAGATACCAGCTCCTATTATTGTTGTAGCCTTAGGTGTAGGTTTAGCAATGTATTTTGCAGTTAAACCAAATTATTTAGTAACTATTTCTGATAACTTTGTTTCTAGTTTTTATTTTCCTGACTTTTCAAAGATAGGTCAAACAGAATTTTGGATAGCTGTTGTTAGTATTTGGTTAGTTGGTAGTCTTGAGAGTTTATTGACCACGGTAGCTGTTGACAAACTTGATCCTTATAAACGCCATTCAAATCTAGATAAAGATATTATTGGTATTGGTATCGGTAATACCACTTCAGGTTTAATTGGTGGTAGTGCAATGATCTCTGAGGTTGTGCGTAGTTCTGCTAATATCACAAATGGAGCTAAAACAGGATGGGCAAACTTCTTTCATGGTTCTATTATGTTATCTTTCGTTTTTCTATTTCCAGGAATTATCAATAGTATCCCTCTAGCCGCACTCGCTGCATTGCTTGTTTATACTGGTTATAGACTAGCTGCTCCTGCAGAATTTATCAAAGTATTACGCGTAGGTTCTGAACAATTTGTTATGTTTATTGTTACTATTGTTGCTGTATTGGCTACTGACCTATTAATTGGTGTTGCTATTGGTATTTTAGTTAAATTCTTGATACATATTACACGCGGCATCAAGTTGGGCAATCTATTTAAAATCAACTTTACTATTACAGAAGATGGTGAAAATATAACCATGAAATTGGTTGATTCTGCTATATTTGCAAACTTTTTACCATTGAAAAAGGCTTTAGGAGCTCTACCAAGTGGTAAAAATGTTACCTTAGATCTTTCTAATGCTTATCTTATTGATCATACTGTAATGGAATATTTTCACGATTTTAAACATGATTATGAAAGTGATGGCGGTCATTGTCAGCAGATAGGTGATACTGCTCATACTTATTCTGATCATGAATTGTCAGCTCGTCTCATGACAAAAAAGAAATAAATTATACTTATATTTGAGTAGTTATAATTTGGGTTTTATATCAAGTAAATTTTACTTGATATAAGGCTTAGGTTATGTCGCATGAAATATAAATTTTACTACATTATGCACCGCCTTGATAAAGTAAGATGCAACAATCAAAACATAAAATTATCTCCTGTATAATGTATATTTAAGCTTCTTGTGCTATACTTATATCCAATAATTTAGGATTGTAGATTATTTCATCTTTATAGCGGTCCTTTATTTATATGTTTAACGATTATTTCTATAAAATTTTAAACCATAGGAGAAAAAATAGTTATGTTTATTTTTGATACTCTTTCACTTGTTTTTGTGGCACTTATACTCTTAGGATCTCTTCCTAATCTTATTTATTCTACTGGTTATCTTCCACATATTGAGAGAAAAGGCTATTACCAACTACATTATTTTGCTTTTATAGCCTCTATGCTTGGTGTGGTTGTAAGTGCAAATGCTCTTGTTTTTCTCTTTTTTTGGGAGATTATGAGTCTAAGTTCTTGGAAGTTAATACTGACCGAAGTTGAAGGTAAAAGCACCATCAAAGCAGCACGATTTTACTTTTTGATGACCCATTTTGGTTTTGTTTTTCTGATGCTCTTTTTTCTTATAGTAAGCGATGGAAACCTTGAGTTGGACTTTGGTTCAATGCAGCTTATAGCTTCAAAATTTGCTTATCCAAGTCTGCTTTTCTTCTTTCTTATCTTAGGATTATTAAGTAAAGCGGGTGCTGTACCTTTACATGTATGGCTCCCCTACGCACATCCAGCCGCTCCCTCTCCTGCTTCAGCCCTTATGAGTGGGGTGATGCTTAAAGTTGCTTTGTATGGATTGTTGCGTTTTCTATTTGATGTGCTTTATCCTTGGCCTTTGGAGTGGGGAACTACTCTTCTTATCATCGGCTCTCTAACCTCGCTTGTAGGGATTTTATATGCGATGGGAGAGCATGACATTAAAGCACTTTTAGCAAACTCCTCCATAGAAAATATAGGCATTATACTTATCGCCTTTGCAATGGGAATGATTTTTGATACTCTTAAGCTCCCTTATCTTAGTACCTTTTCTTTTGTAGCTGCACTCTTTCATATCTTTAACCATATGGGATTTAAATCACTTCTATTTATGGGTGCAGGATCTGTTTTGCATCAGACCCATACAAAAAACATAGAAAAATTTGGTGGACTTATTAGTTCTATGCCTGTAACAGCATTTGTTTTTCTATTTGCTGCGATGAGTATCACAGCACTTCCTCCAACAAATGGCTTTTTAAGCGAATGGATGATTTTTCAGTCGATGCTAGGTTCTAGTCATATCACTGATGATATATCCCTAAAACTTTCCATCCCTTTTGCCATTTTTGCACTTGCTATGACTAGTGGTTTAGCTATAGCTACCTTTGTCAAAGCTTTTGGTATCACTTTTTTAGGTTTGCATAGAAGCACAAATGCCAAACACGCTACAGAGGTCAACTTTCTTATGAAAACTGGTATGGTACTCTCAGCCCTCTATATAGCCTCTTTGATGCTTTTTGCACCTTTTTATCTACGCTTTTTTGATGATGTATTTGTGAGCCTAGGTCGATCCTCCATCTACGCAAAACTTTTTCCTGATGGTATTTTGCAAATGCACTCGCTTAGTGTTCATGGCGGTATAGTTTCTCCATTAATTCTCTTTGGTTCATTAGTGCTTGTAACAGGACTTCTGCTTCTAGCCTACAGAGTGTTTGATGTTAAAGAGAGATTCTATCATACATGGGCATGTGGCTATAGAACAGCACCAAATACGCAGTATACATCAACAGGATTTTCAGGTATTATGCGAAGGTTTTTTAGCTGGCTCTATAAACCTCAAGAACATATTGTCAAAGAGACTCTTGCAGGACATGAGACAAAGTTTTCAGATGCAAGTTATACTGTCCACATCAAACCACTCTTTGAAGTTTCGCTCTACGAAAGTGCAAAACGGTTGACATATATCATAAGTTATTGGGTCTACCGTTTAGGACACTTTGAGCAAACTCGTTATCCTGCGATGATATTTACTCTTTTGCTATTTGTTCTTTTTAGTTACAGAATTTTTGCAGATGATTTTTCTTGGCAAACGATTATAATAGAGTCTATCATGATGATTATGTCTGTAAAAATCTTAATCATTGGAGAGAAAAAATGATTCTTTATTTATTAACTGTTGTTCTACTTATTTTAATTGCACCGATTTTACTCTCGTATATCAAAGCAACAAAGATGGTTCTGTTTTTTAAACGCCCCATTTCATTGATGCAGGGGTATAGAAACTTCACAAAACTCCTCAAAAAAGAGACTATCATCTCTGAGGAGACTAGTGCTATCACTCGTTATGCCCCTTTTTTAGTGCTTTCGCCACTTCTTGTCACCGTATTTTTCCTCCCTCCTATTGTAGGGGGAGCTTACTATGTGAGTTTTGTTGATGCATTTACCATCACAGGGCTGATCTCGCTCTCAACCTTTTTTCTTATGATCTTAGGGCTTGACAGTGCTAGTGCTTTTGGAGGTATGGGAAGCTCTCGTGAGTCATTTATTTCTGCTCTTGTTGAACCTGCTATGGTTTTAACTATCTTTTCTGTCTCTTTGATGGCAGATAACCTTGGGGTAGGACAAGCTGGAGTAAATCTAGTAGCACATTTTCCAAAAGAACATATGGCAAGCTATCTTTTTGCGGGCATTAGTTTTTTTATTTTGCTCATAGCAGAAAATGGGCGTATCCCAGTAGATAACACTGAGACACACCTTGAGCTAACTATGGTGCATGAGGCAATGATACTTGATCTTACAGGTGTTTATCTTGCTATTATTGAAACTGCATCTTCTATCAAATTCGTTATCTTCGCTTCGCTTTTTGCTTCACTCTTTATGCCTTTTGGTCTAGAATTTATAGCACCTATTGCCTTTGTAATTTTTGTTTTGAAGCTTTTTATTATTGCAACAGCTGTTGCAATTTTTGAGGTAAATACAGCAAAACTAAGAATCTTTAAGATACCAAATCTTTTAGGACTCGCTATTGTTTTTGCTTTCTTATCTCTCATCACATTTTATGTATTAGGAGCCTAAATGGTAGATTTTCTTATTGGACTTTTCTTAGCTTCACTTATTGCAGCACTCTTTACAACACGACTCTATGGACTACTTTTTTGGTACTCCATGAACTCTTTAATGTTGGGATTATTAGCTTTAGGTATTGGAATCAATATAGATGATAAAGCTATGCTTCTTACTGGAGTTGTAACTATTCTTATTAAAGCTATTGGTATCCCCTATGTTTTAAAAAACCTGAGTCATAAATTTAATTTTGCTCGACAGATAGTCTCAGGGATAAAAATGCAGTATTCTATTATGCTTGTGCCTATTATTTTAGTTTTTACCTTTTATCTCTCTGTGCCTATAGTAGATATGATTCATACAAATGCTAACTATGTGGCTATAAGTATTTCATCTCTGTTCCTTTCTCTATTACTGATTATGGAGCATTCAGATGTCGTACCAAAGATTATAGGCTTTTTAGCACTTGAAAATTCTCTCTTTTTACTTGGAACAACGGCAACAAATGGTATGCCAATGCTAGTAGAACTTGGAATATTTTTTGACCTTCTAATGGCTATTGTAGTCATTAATCTACTTTTTCACAAAGAGGAGATGAAAATATGATGTTAACACTTTTACTTACTCCGGCACTGTTTATGTTTCTTGTAAGTTTTTTGCGTAACGAGAATGCAAAATACTTACTGGCACTTAGCTCTTTTGTTATTTTATTTCCTATTGTTGATCTCTTCACTTTTGTGAAACCTTACGCAATTTTAGGGACATATCTTGTAGCGGATAAACTAGATACTTATGTACTACTTGTTTCTTCTATCGTTGGTATTGGTGTAACACTAGCACTTTTTACTATGGATAAGCATGTAACAGTTTCGCCAAAAGCTTATAGAAAATTTTATAGATTTTTTGCTATCTTTTGGATTGGTCTTATCTTCTCCATCCTCTCAAATCATATGGGTATATACTGGATAGGGCTAGAACTTGCTACCCTCTCTACCGTTTATATGATTAAAACGAACCACACGCCAGCAGCACATAAAGAGGCTTGGAACTACATGATAGTCGGTGCTATCGCCGTTTCTCTCATTCTCTTTGGCATTATTTTAATGTATGCAAGTGCAAAACCTATTTTGGGAGAGGAAGCGATGCAGTTTGATCTACTCCTTAAACATGCAAAAGAGATTCCTTCACCATTTCTTTTTGAGATAGGTTTTGCTATTGCTACTATTGGGATGTTTGTAAAGATGGGATTTTTCCCTATGAATCTCTGGTTAGCCAATATTGAGAGATCCTCCTTCTATCCTGTTGCAGCTCTCTTTAGTGGAATTTTAGAATCTGCTGTTGTTATAGGATTTTTTCGTTTTTCCCAAATAGCTATGGAGGTAAATTATAATAATCTTTTTATCTTTGTCTTTATCTATACGATTTTGACCATCTTCATAGTCTCCTTTCTTATCTATAGAGCGAAGGACTTCATGCGTCTTTTTTCTCTCTCTGGGATAGAACATATGGCATTAATCGTGTTGTTCTGGGTAAGTGGATCTCCCTTTGCAGCTCTTCTGCACTTTGGAGCACATGCCTTTTTAAAACCAGCTCTTTTTCTCTCTACAGGTGTTTTAGAGACTAATGGCAAGTTTAAAATGGCAGGAGCACTTCGAGGCTATACTGGTAAACGCGGTAAAATCTTTTTATTTTTAGTTTCTCTCTTTTTACTTGCTATCATCTCCCTACCACCAAGTCCGATGTTCTTTAGTGAACTTTATGGTTTTGGAGCGATGATAAATACGGCAAAAGGAAGCGACCATATGCTAGGGATGATAGGAGCAGTACTTTTCTTACTCATTCTACTCTCTATTATCTTCTACCGTTTTGTCTCTATCTACCAGTCTATGAGGTATGAGGGTGAGGCTCGGAGTAGGAAGGTTTATGCAGGTGAACTTTTTGCACTTATCCTTTTTGCAGTTTCACTTGTAGCACTTATGTTGCCAAATACATTACACTATCTAAAAACTGTAATCTAAGGTGAGGTACTTAAAATGCTAAAAAAAAGAAAATCTTGGATGAATGCTGAGGAACTTGCGGAGGAGGAGAGTGTTATCTCTTTCCACCCTCGAGATATGAAGAGCTTTTATGCTTGGGATGATAATATTTTGGTTTTAAATATCTTAGGTACACCTAGTGCAAAAAAAGATATTATAGGCAAGCCAAAGGGAAATCAGCTCAAGATAAGTGTCACAGCTGCACCTGTTGGCGGGAGAGCTACTGACTATATGGTAAAGTGGCTAGCAAAAGAATTTGGAATCAATAAAAATGACATAGAAGTTGTTTTTGGGCGGATGAATATCAATAAACAACTCCGTATAAAATCCCCTACAAAACTTCCTCGTGTTATTGCAAAGTTAGAGGAGAAAAACCTATGAGATTTATAGCTAGATTTTGTAAAGAGAAGAGTGAATGCTTCGAGATTATTACCATATATGATGAGCATAGTGAAAAGGAGGAGATCTCAAAAGAGAATCCCTCCATCAAAACTATAACAAAAAAGAATCCAGCAGGTATCTGGTTTGAACGCAAGATGCATGATGATTTTGGGATTATTATCAAGGATGCCTTTGATAAACGACCATTGGTACATCAAGAGCGATTTCCCAAAGATATACACCCTTTAAGAAAAGATTTTACACAACATAAACTCCAAGAAGCTCCCTATTTGCCATACAAATATGAAGAGATAAGAGGGGATGGTGTCTTTCAAGTAGCCGTAGGTCCTATCCATGCGGGTATAATTGAACCGGGACATTTTCAGTTTTCTCAAGCAGGTGAGAATATGCTTCATTTAGAGGTGCGACATTTTTATACCCACAAAGGAATTGAGAAGATGCTTGAGGGTAAAAGGCTCGAGGATGCAAAACCTATCATAGAGCGAATAAGTGGGAATGAAAGCATTGCTTATCAAATCTGCTACAGAGATATATATCTTCAAGCAACAAAGCAGGAGCTTCCTCTGAGTTTGCAAAAACGCCATGCACTTTTACTAGAGATTGAAAGAACCATTCATCATCTTACAGATGTTGGATTTATCCCTAATGACGCAGGGTTTGGAGCAGCTTTGAGTTTTGCTTCTAAACTCAGTGAAGAGGCACGCAGAAAGATGCGTGAACTTACTGGACACCGTTTTGGCTTTGGAGCAGTGAGTTTTGAAAATAGTTTCATAGATATAGATGGTTTTAATGAATGGCTTAATGATTTAGAAAAAAGTCTAGATTTTTTTGAGGATTGGATTATGGATATTCCATCTCTATGGGATAGATTTGATACTACAGGAATTTTATCTCTAAAACAAGCGGTGAAATATGCTAGCGTTGGTGTAGTAGCCCGTGCTTCAGGAATAAAAATAGACAGAAGGGCAAATCCTTTTTACCTTGAGCATGGTTTTCGTATGGTAAATGAGGAAAGTGGTGATGTAGGAGCCCGTTTTAAAGTTCGGCTGGGAGAGCTTAAAAACTCCATCGAGATGATGCGACATTTCTTAGAAGAGGATGATACAGTGCTAGAAGTTGCAAAGATTTGTGATGGAGAGTACCAAAGTTTTTGTGAGAGTTCTATGGGAGAACTTTTTATGTCGATAGATATAAAAGATGGTGTAATAGAGAGATTTTTTGCAAGGGATCCTAGTTTTATGAACTGGCAGGCAGTTCATATTATGATGCAAAAAGATATTATTGCTGATTTTCCGCTCATCAATAAGAGTTGTGATTTAAGCTATGCAGGGAATGATTTATGATTAAATTTTGGAATAAGCGTGCAAAACTTGGAGTAATTACCGAGAAACCGGAACTAGAAGAGAGTCTCAAAAAGATACGCAAAGAGATAAAAGAGAGCGTGAAGAAGCATTTTGCAGGGAGTTTAGCTATCAGAATGGTAGATAGCGGTAGCTGCAATGCGTGTGAAGCAGAGTGCAATGCACTTTCAAATCCTTACTTTGACCTTGAGCGTTTAGGTATCTATTTTGTAGCAAGTCCTAGACATGCAGATGTGATGCTACTCAGTGGTGTTATGACCTTTAATATGACTCCCCATGTCAAAGAGGCATATGCACAAATCCCCTCACCAAAATGGGTAATAAGCGTAGGGGATTGCCCAATGATGCAAGCGCCATATGAGCGAACTTATGCTATAAATGCTCCAGTAACAGAGCATCTTCAAGTGACTCACCATATAGCAGGTTGCCCACCTAACCCACTAGAAATCATGGAAGGGCTTTTGGAGTTTTTAAGGAAGATTTAGATTTTATAGGTCTCTTTTTTAGCAAAATCAAGAATTTTATTTCACATTTTAGATAGACTTGAAGATATTCTTGGTACAATGTTTTCCATAAAAAGCCTTTTGTACAATCTCATGATATTTACCTGATTTAAAGAGGCTTTTTTTAAATTTAATTTAGCTTAAATTGTAGGTTATTTTTAGAAATCTGCAAGTGGCTCAGTAGAATTAATTTAAAA
This sequence comes from Sulfurimonas sp., assembly GCA_027013295.1. GTDB lineage: Bacteria > Campylobacterota > Campylobacteria > Campylobacterales > Sulfurimonadaceae > Sulfurimonas. Next base: position 8,100 of record JALUXP010000023.1, on the reverse strand, counting down.
AAAAGGTCAAGTAATGACAAAAAAAGTTCTTCTTTTTCTATTGAGTGCCAGTTTATCTTTTGGTGCTAGCTTAGACACGCCAACAAGAACAGGTGAATTTCCAGCTGAGCAAATGAAGGCACAAAACACAAAGATCGTCAAGCTTGTAACAAAAGAGATAAAACAAACCTTACCTCAAACTGTAGATAAATACACAACCTTGACAGATATTCAAGCAAAAGGGACAACACTTTTATATACATTTGAGTTAAATACAGGTGCTAAAAGTGATGAGAGCGTGAGAAAAGAAGATAGAGGTCGTATGAAAAAAGCAGTTACAGTAGGTGTCTGCCAATCCTCAAGTAAGTTTTTAGATGCGGGTATCAACACTTCATATTCTTACATCAGTGCAAAGACCAAAGCAAAATTGTTCCGATTTGATATTTCACTAAAAGATTGTACTGGTTTGGTTCATTAGGTTTTCTTTTGTCCCTCAAAGCTGCCATAAAATCACTGGACTTTTTTAGATCCTTAAGTGCGGTAGAGATAGAAAGTTTATCTTCTTATTCACATCTTTATAGATACACAAATGAATATATCCTTCATTATGAAAATCAGCGTTTAAAAAACTTAGAGTTTTTGGTGTCTGGTTCGGCAAAAGTTTACAAAATAGATAAACATGAAAATGAGATATTTCTTTATAACATAGCATCTAACTCTCTTTTAAGTGAGATAACAGACTTTGAAGCACAAAGTGTGGTGACCTTTTCAAATATAGCTTTGCAAGAGGATTCAAAAATCCTTAGTATAGATTATGCACTCTTTAAACAACAGTTTTTAGATACAAAAATACTTTGTAGTGAGTTTGCCTATGAAGCTATAGAGCGTTCTTGCAAGATGCAAGACCTGCTCAATCGAGAATTTATTTTTGATGCAGTATCTAAGGTCGCTATGATGCTAAGTTCTGATTTGGAGATGTTTAACAAACATAAGAGACATGATATCTCCTTAATGCTTCATATCCAACCTGCAACACTTTCACGGGTTCTCAACAGACTTAAACGCAATAATATTATTGGTATAATACATGGACAGGTTAAAGTGTTAGATGATGATGCACTTAAAAATATATATGAAGAGGAGATAGTGTGACAAAGATAAAAATTGTTGGTGCATTGATATTTGTACTTAGTATGTCTTTAGCAGTATTATCTATCTCTATGAGTAAAAATCATACTCAAAACAATGATATTTTGGACACTATCAATCAACAAAAAGATTTTACACAAGAGATCTCTAAAAATATTTTCTACATTTATAAAAATAAAAATCAACCTTCTGAAAAGTTGGATGCATTGATACAAAAATTTATAGATAATATGAACAATAAAAGTATAGACAACACTGCCTTTGCTAGTAAAGAGATGCAAAAACAAAATGAAAAAATCCTTGTATTGTGGAATCAGTTTTACCTTTATGTACAAAAATTTAGAGATAATACACAAGTTGCTACCTTGTATTCCAACATACTCTTAGAGGGAATTGTTAAAGATATATACAACACAAATTTAAAATTACTCATGGAGTTTAATAAACTTATAAATTTAAATCAACACTATTTTAATGCATCTGAGAAAAAAAACAAAAATATACAATACACGCTTTTTCTTCTTCTAATATTCCTGTTAATCTATCTGTTTTTTCAAGTAAATATGACCATCTCTTTCATACAAAAATTTCTAATAACCTCAAAAAATATCATTAGCTCTTCAAGTATAGAAAATTTAGAGTATATGGATGTTGAGAAAAAAAGTGATGAAGTTCTCGAAGCAACAAATAACTTTAATCATATGGTAGATAAGATAAATAACTCCATAGAGCATGCAAGCCAGTCACTTGAGCACTCTTACAAGTCTTTGGAAGTATGTGAGGAAAATATTGAAGAATTGATGGAACTCTTCAGCGATATGCAGGAAAATGATACAACAGAAGATGAATTTACAAAAAAAGAAGATGCACTGATATTATCTCTTGAGGAGTTAAGTATCTCATCCAAAAATTTACAAAATATGAAATTAGACTTAGAAAAACTGATTTCAAAAAGAAAATAATCGATATTTTGACCTTAGTCAAATTATGGAACTTTATTTTGTAATACTATACTTTATCATTCAGAAAATTTTAATTTTTGATGAAAAAAAGGAGAAGAGATGAGTAAAACTTTCAATAAACTTTCTTCACTTGTTTTAGGAACTACACTAGCGGCAACGGTCGCATCAGCTGGTGGCGGTGAACTAGAAAAAGTGATGAAAGCTAGAGGTTTAACAGAAACAGATGTTATTCATGCTGCGAAAACTTACATCCCAACTGGTGGACGAAATGAGTTTATCGTATTTAGTTCTGGTGGTCAGTCTGGACAAGTGATTGTTTATGGTGTTCCAGGTATGAGAATTTTAAAATATATTGCTGTATTTACACCTGAGCCTTGGCAAGGGTATGGTTTTGACCAAGAAAGTCTTAAAGTATTAAGAGAAGGTAATATTCGAGGTAAAGAGATTAACTGGGGAGATACTCACCACCCAGGTCTTTCAGAAACAAATGGAAAATATGATGGTAAATGGTTAGCTATTAACGATAAAGCAAATCCTCGTGTAGCTATTATCGATTTAACTGATTTTGAAACAAAACAAATTGTTGTCAACCCTGTATTCAAATCAGAGCATGGTGGAGCTTTCTTCACTCCAAATTCTGAGTATATTTTAGAAGCTTGTCAATATGCTGCACCGTATGATAATAATTATCATCCTATCGAAGAGTACAAAGAGACATACCGTGGTGGTGTAACTTTATGGAAATTTGATCATAAAAAAGGGCGTATTAAGCCAAAAGAGTCTTTCACTATTGAGATGCCTCCATATATGCAAGATTTGAGTGATGCTGGTAAGGGTGCTTCTTATGGTTGGGGTTTTACAAACTCGTTTAACTCAGAGATGTACACAGGTGGAATAGAAGTTGGTATGCCACCAAACGAAGCTGGTATGAGTCGTAACGATACTGACTTTATGCATGTATACAACTGGCAAAAACTTGCAAAAATCGCTAAAAATAAGAAAAATGTTAAAATTATAAATGGTCACAGAGTTATCCCTATAAGTGTTGCAGTTGCTAACAATGCACTCTTTTTAATTCCAGAACCAAAATCACCTCATGGTGTTGATGTTTCTCCAAATGGTGAATACATTACCGTTTGTGGTAAGCTAGATACTCATGCTTCTGTTTATAAATGGAGCAAGATTAAAAAACTTATCAAAAACAAAAAATATATTGGTAAAGATCCATACGGGATTCCTATCTTAGATATGAAAGCTTCACTTCACAGACAAGTTGAACTAGGACTTGGGCCATTACATAATCAATACTCAAATGTTGAAGGTGAAATCTATACTTCACTCTATGTTGACTCTCAAGTTGTTAAGTGGAACTATATTACAGGTAAAGTAATCGATAAAATAAATGTTCACTATAATATTGGTCACCTTTGTGGGATGGAGGGTAAATCTGCAGATCCTCAAGGAAAATATATCATTGCTTTAAATAAATTGACTATTGATAGATTTGACCCAGTTGGTCCACTTCACCCACAAAATCACCAGTTGATTGATATTAGTGGTAAAAAAATGGATCTTCTTGTTGATATGCCTTTACCGTTAGGTGAACCTCACCAAGCTGTAGCTATCCGTGCAAGTAAATTGCATCCAGCTCAAAGATACAAAATGGGTACTGATACTAGAACAGATGAAACATCCATAGGTAAAACTTTAGCAGGACAAGAAAAAATCGTTCGTAAAGGTAATAAAGTATTTGTTTATGGTACTTTAGTTCGTTCTCACATTAACCCTGAGCATATCACGGTAAATAAAGGTGACGAAGTTACTATCTATATGACAAACCTAGAGAGAGCTGAAGATGAAACTCACGGTTTTACAGTTGATGATTATAATGTGCATGCATCATTAGAACCAGGTGAAACTTCAACTATCAAGTTTAAAGCAGACAAAGAGGGTGTTTTCCCTTACTACTGTACAGAATTTTGTTCAGCACTTCACTTAGAGATGATGGGTTATATGATGGTTAAAGATCCGAACAAAAAATATGTATCGGCTCAAAAACTAAAAATGAAAACTATGAGCAAAGCTGAGCTTAAAGCAGAGTATGACAAAACTGTAGCTGTCAATAATGCTACCGATGCAGTTATCCAATCTGTTGTTAAATTCTTAAAAGACAATAAGTTTGGTGATCATAAAACTGTTGCTGCTCTAGTCACTGATGCATTTGATCAATATGGTCAAATTCCTGCTCAGAAAAAACTAGCTGACGCTGCAGTTAAAAAAGGTGATTATGAAAAAGCTATCCTTTTTGAAAATATGATTTGGCAACTTATGGTTAAAACAGCAGATGTTGGAATCAGAGCAAAAGATCTCCTTGTCCGTAAAGTCGCTACAAAACAATCAGATGCAGCAGCAGCTGGTGAGAGAGCGTTTGGAGAAGGTGGTTGTGGTGGATGCCATGTTATTGGAAAAGTATCTTCAGGTCCAGACCTTACAGGTGTACTTGAAAGACACGGTTCAAATAGTGAAAAATGGGTAAAAGAATTTGTCTTAGATCCAGCATCAAAATACAAAGATCCGTATGTCAAATCTATGATTGATTACTTTAATCTTAAAATGCCTAATCAGCATATGAATAAAAAAGAAGTAAAAAATATCATTGAGTACCTTAAATGGGTAGATCAAAATGCGAATTTGTTTTAATATCTAACGGCTGAGGAGCAAAAGCCCCTCAACCTGCGTTATACCCCAAGGGCATTTCCTACGGGGCACATGGGTTCTCCTCAGCGGAGGGCTCCCGTGCAGAACCGCACTTTAAAGACTCTTTATCGAACATGTTTTTTTAATGTTCGTATTGAGTTTTTCTCTCTAGTTTGTTCTAATTTTTCCAAAAATTAATTCTTCAAAAAAACTTATAATAATTATTTAAAAAATAAATTCATCGAAATTCTTGAGCTATATCAATGCTGTGTATTTTTAAATCGGATAAAATTACTCTGATTTAAAAATACTAGAGCGTAAAGCGTTCTTACCAAGGATATAACATGAAAAAAATACTATTAGTTGCGATTTTCGCATTTGGCACTCTCCAAGCTGGTGATATAGTTCACTATGACACAAAAACAGTCAAACCAAAACAGATCTCTAAACCAAACCATCCAACTTCTGATTTATATAGATAGTATAATCTACTCCAAAGTCATAGGAGGGTATAATCCCTCTTATGATTACCCAAGACTCCATAGAAGCCCTCAAAGCTCGACTTGATGTTGTTGATGTTGTAGGAAGCTATGTGGAGCTCAAAAAAGCAGGTGCAAACTACAAAGCACCTTGCCCTTTTCATGAAGAAAAAACGGCCTCATTTGTTGTCAGTCCTGCAAAGCAGATATACCACTGTTTCGGCTGTGGAAGTGGCGGAGATAGCATTAAGTTTACGATGGAGTATGAGAAGCTCAACTACCCAGAAGCGTTAGAGAAGCTCGCAGACACTTATAACTTTACCCTTTCTTACACAGATAACAAGCACAACAAACCCCGTTCACAAGTGATGGACAAACTTAACGAATACTATCAAAACCTTCTGAGTTCACATAAAAAAGCAACTGCGTACATCAAAGAGCGCGGCATCTTTGAGAGTAGTGTTGAGAAGTTTGGCATAGGGTATGCCCCAAATTCTAACTCTACTATAAACTATATTCAAAAGCAGATGTTTACGATGAATGAAGCTATAGATATGGGTGTAGTTGGACATGATGGGGGTAGGTATTTTGCTCGTTTTATAGAACGGATCACTTTTCCTATCCATTCTGCCAATGGCTCTATTGTTGGTTTTGGTGGAAGAACCATTACTGGACATCAGGCGAAGTATGTAAACTCTCCTGAAACAAATTTCTTTAACAAGTCGCGTTTGCTTTATGCTTATCATCATGCAAAACAATCACTTCATAAAACTAAAGAGATCATCATCACAGAGGGTTATTTAGATGTCATCATGCTCCATCAAGCTGGTTTTACCAATGCAGTAGCAACTCTTGGGACAGCCTTGACACAGGAGCATCTTCCTCTTCTGAGAAAAGGTGAGCCTAGGGTTATCATGGCGTATGATGGAGACAAGGCAGGTCGTACAGCCGCTCTTAAAGCATCAAGATTGCTGAGTGCTGGTGGCTTTGATGGTGGTGTTGTGATCTTTAGTGGAGGTCTTGACCCTGCTGATATGGTACACACAGGCAGAGCCAACGAATTAGCCGAGATGTTTCGCTCGCCCAAGCCTTTCATAGAGTTTGTTTTAGATGAGCTAATGAGTTTGTACGATATGAATGACCCAAAAGCGAGAGAAAGTTGTTTGAGTGAGGGTATTGGCTACTTAAAAACTTTGAGTCCATTGCTTCAAGAGGAGTATAAGTCCTACCTTGCCTCGAGACTAGGCGTGAGTCCATCTTTTGTACGACTTACGCAAAGCACAAACAACCAAGCTCCAAATCAAATGTTGCAAAACTCTTCACAGCACAAAGATATGTGGGAACTTAGCATCATCAAAACAGTGATGGAATACCCACAGATGATAGATCAGATTTTGGATGTACTCGACCCCTCATTGCTTCAGTTTCACCAAAATGAGCTCACTCTTGCCTTAGCAGGAAACTTTGATGAGCCAATCCTTATGGCAATCTCAGTAGATGAGAGTATCAAGGCTTTGCAAAGTTCAGAGGCGCTTCAAGCTGAGCTAACACCTTTTATGATACGCTATCATGAACGAGAGCTCAAAAAGATACAGATGCAACAAAATATGGACTATGAGCGAAAAAGTTTTGAGATAAAACGACTTCGTGGTAAAATTGCAAAATTAAAACGACAATAAGGTATTTTCATGAAAGCAATAGCATTATTTAGCGGTGGACTTGATTCTACTTTAGCGATGAAACTCATCATAGACCAAGGCATCGAAGTCTTGGCTGTAAACATCTCTACAGGTTTTGGAAGTACAAAAGATAGACGCGAGCATATGGAGTCGATGTGTGAGCAAGTAGGTGCAGAGTTTAAGATCATCGATATAGAAAACGAGTACCTCCAAGATGTACTTTTCTCTCCTAAACATGGCTACGGAAAGAACTTTAACCCTTGCATCGATTGTCATGCAAAGATGTTTGCGGTTGCCAAACGCATTATGGAAGTGGAGGGAGCTTCTTTTCTTCTAAGTGGCGAGGTGATGGGACAACGCCCAATGAGCCAAAACAAAGATGCCCTCCAGACTGTTCTAGAAGATGGTGATGTAGATGGATTACTTCTTCGTCCCATGTCTGCAAAGATGCTCAAACCTACCATACCTGAAGAAAAAGGTTGGGTAGATAGAGAGAAGCTTGAAGGCATCACTGGTCGTTCACGAGATAGACAACTAAAATTAGCTGCGGAGATAGGTTTAGAGGATTTTGAGTCTCCAGGTGGTGGGTGTTTGCTTACAGATGAGAACTTTGGTAAAAAAATGTTTGATTTTATAGCTCATGAGAAAGATTTTGAAGTAAAAGATATCCCTGTAATGAAGTTTGGAAGGCATCTTCGCCTCAGTGATGGAGCAAAACTCGTAGTGGGACGCAATAAAGAGGAAAACGAACATTTACAAAAGATAACCAATGACAGATACTACCACCTAAAAACGGTAGGCATTCCTGGACCTCATGGGCTACTTTCAAAAAATGTAAGTGAGTCAGATAAAGAGCTTGCCGTGAGAGTGATGCTCAGTTACACAAAAGCAAATCAAGAAGATGCTTATGCAATCTCTTTTGATGATGTACAGATAAATGGTTCACCCTTTGAAAGCCGTGCAGAGGCGAATGCTTTTAACATTTTATAAAATCTTGAGCTCCTGCAACTTTTCGCCTTTGAACCTACAGTAATGTATAGCACAAAGACAATAAAATAAACATCATAAAGAAAATATTTTAATTCTATATTGCATTAAGAAACAATAAAGCAACAATTCCCTATAATTCCCATCCACAAACAAAGAGACCTAATG